>JBFKGB010000030.1:0-14811 GCA_041633535.1 Euzebya sp.
CCGACCGGATCCCGACGGACCCTGCGGCGCAGCGACGGCTCGCGGTGGTGCTCGGCGCCTCACCGGCGCTGGGGGACCTCCTGGGTGCACGCCCCGCCCTCCTCGAGCTGTTCGGACCGGCGGACCTGCCCGCGTGGTCGGTCCAGGACGTCGTGGACCGGTCGCTGGCGGGTCCCAGGGAGGACGGCTGGCTGGTGGGTGTCCAGCGCGAGGGGGTGTTGCGGGTCGCCATCCGCGACCTGATGGGCAGGGTCGGGACCGACGGCGCTGCCCGCGAGCTGTCCGACCTCGCCGACGGCCTGCTGACGGCCGCCCTGACGGTGGTGGGCGAGACGGCGCAGGCCGCCGACGCCGAGCTGTGCGTGCTGGGCATGGGCAAGCTCGGTGGACAGGAGCTCAACTACGTCTCCGACGTCGACGTCCTGTTCCTGCACCGGGGCGACGCGACCGCGGCCGAGCGGATGGCGCGGTCGTTCATGCAGCTGACGGGCGGCCACTCCCCGCAGGGCATGGTCTATGAGATGGACGCCAACCTGCGTCCGGAGGGCCGCAACGGCCCGCTCAGCCGGTCGCTGGACAGCTACGGCGCCTACTACGAGCGGTGGGCCAAGACCTGGGAGTTCCAGGCGCTGCTGAAGATGCGTCCGGTGGCCGGGCCGACGGACCTGGCAGCGGCGTACGAGTCGCTGGTCGAGCCGTTCGTGTGGCCCGAGTCCCTGGGTGCCGAGGCCGTCGACGAGATCCAGTCGATGAAGGGCCGGGTCGAACGCTCCAAGCCGGTCCTGCGCGACGGCGACCGGCAGATCAAGCTGGCCCCCGGCGGTCTGCGGGACATCGAGTTCGCGGTGCAGCTGCTGCAGCTGGTGCACGGGCCGGCCGACCCGGAGCTGCGGGCACGCGGCACCCTGCCGGCCCTGTCGGCGCTGGCGGCCGGCGGGTACGTCGACGACGGTGACGCCAACCTGTTCGCCGACGCCTACCTGTTCCTGCGGACCGTCGAGCACCGCCTGCAGCAGCGCAACCTCCGCCGGACCCACACCCTCCCCGACGGCGAGGCCGACCGGCAGCGGCTGGCCCGGACCATGGGGTTCCGGGACCTGCCGACCCGCACGGCCAGGGCGGAGTTCGAGCACGAGCTCACCCGTGTCCGGGGTGGGGTGCGGCGGCTGCACCAGCAGCTGTTCTACCGCCCGCTGCTGTCCACCATCGCCTCCTGGGGTGGGGACGAGCGGCTGCTGGACCCGACCCACGAGGGGCGCGGCGCCCACGGCATGGACGACCAGGCGGTCCTGGCCCGCCTGTCGGCGCTGGCCTTCGACTCGCCGGGGCAGGCCCTGCGCCACCTGCAGATCCTGGTGCGGGGCAGCGACCGCACGGCACGGCAGCTGCGGGTCGTGCTGCCGGCGATGCTCGAGGCGCTGGCCGAGACCCCCGACCCCGACGGCGGCCTGGCCGCGCTGCGCGAGCTGACGACCGAGCTGCGTGCCAACCCGCGTCTACTGCGCACCATCCGCGACAACCCCTCGGCCGCTCGTCTGCTGGCCCGCGTGCTGGGTCGCAGCCCCAGGCTGGCTGAGTGGTTCATCCGCCAGCCCGAGGTCCTGCGCCTGCTCGACGAGCCCGAGGCGCTGGGGCGGCCCAGGACGCAGGAGGAGCTGCACGCCGGCGCGGCCGGGCTGGTCCGCCGGGGACACGGCGGCACCGGCGGCGACGCCCTGCGCCGGTGGAAGCGCCGTGAGGCGCTGCGCACCGCCCTTCGTGACGTGACCGACAACGCCGACGTGGTCCGGGTCGGCCAGGAGCTCACGTGGATGAGCGAGGGCCTGCTGAGGGCGGCCGTCCAGACGGTCCTGGACGGCGTCGACGTCCGCCTCGCCGTCATCGCGATGGGTCGGTTCGGCGCCGCGGAGCTGGCCCACTCCTCAGACCTGGACGTCCTGTTCGTCCACGACGGCGACACCGCGACCGCCGAGCGCGCCGCGACTGAGCTGGTGGACCTGCTCAGCACCGTCGCGCCCGAGGGGTATGCGTTCCGGATCGACACGGGGCTGCGGCCCGAGGGCCGCAGCGGCCCGCTGAGCCGCAGCCTCGAGTCCCACGCCGCCTACTACGAACGGTGGAGCGAGCCGTGGGAGATGCTGGCGATGACACAGGCCCGCCCGGTCGCCGGGGACGAGGACCTGGGCCGCGCGTTCATCGACATGGTGCACCCCCTGGTGTACGCCGACCCTGTCGACCCGGACCGTCTGCGGGCGGTGCGCCGCATGAAGGCCCGGCTGGAGGCCGAGCGTGGCGGCGGGGCGGCACCGCGGGCCGCCGCGGCACGGACCCCGCGGCGCATGGGGCCCACGGTCCAGCGTCCCGGCCTGCGGGGGCAGGCACGTGCCGGTGTGCGCCCGCAGGCCCCCACCGGCGCCCGGCCCCGCAACGCGGTGCGGTCGACCACCGGACAACGTCGCGACCTGCCGGGCACCGGGACGCGGGACGACCTGAAGCTGGGCCCCGGCGGTCTCAGCGACGTCGAGTGGACCGTGCAGCTGCTGGCGCTGAAGGAGGGGGGCCGCCATCCCGAGGTCAGGGGGCCCGGAACGCTTGCGGTGCTCGACGAGCTCGGACGCATCGGGCTGCTGTCGCAGGAGGAGACGGCCTGGCTGCGCTCGGGCTGGCGTCTGCTGTCCACGGTCCGCAACACCCTGTACCTGATCGGTGAGCGGGACAACTCCGTCGTGCCCACCGACCCCCGCCGGCAGGCCCGTCTGGCCGCTGCGATGCACGAGCAGTCGGGGCAGGCGCTGGTGGAGGACATCGATCGCGCCCGTCGCCGCATCCGCAAGGTGTTCGACCGCCGCTTCTTCGACGGACCGTGAGGGCGGGGCTCACGGGTCCGGAGCGACCCAGCGCATAGGCTTGTGACCCTGTGATCGCCGAACTCATCATCACCGTCGCCGACGTCGACGAGGCCGTCAGCTTCTACACCGAGACGGTGGGGCTGGACTACCTGCGTCGCGTCCGGGTCGACGACGTCAGCATGGTGCTGCTGGCGGCCGGTGCGACCCGTGTCGCGCTGGTGCCGGGCACCGAGCCGTCGGTGCGGGTGGCGTTCACGTCAGCCGACGTCGCGGCCGACCACCGTCGGCTGACCCGGCGCCGTATAGACACGCCGGTGGAGCCGACCCGGGCGCGAGGGGGCACGGTGCTGCCGTTCGCCGACCCGTGGGGCAACCCGCTGGCCTTCTGGGAGACGACGACATGACCACCGGTGGCCTCGTGATCGGATGGCGGGAATGGGTGACCCTGCCGGAGCTGGGCGGCGTCGTGGTGAAGGCGAAGATCGACACCGGCGCCCGCACCTCGGCCATCCACGCCTTCGACATCATCACGCGCGGTGACGAGGTGACGTTCTGGATCCACCCGCACCAGCGGGACGACGAGGACCCGGTGCAGGTGACCACACAGCTGCTGGACACCCGCGAGATCCGGTCCTCCTCGGGCGAGGTGCAGGAGCGCCACGTCATCAAGACCTGGGCGCGGCTGCACCGCCGTCGCTGGCAGATCGAGCTGACCCTGGCCAGCCGTGACCAGATGGGGTTCCGGATGCTGCTGGGGCGCACGGCCATGCGCGGACGGTTCCTCGTCGACCCCGCCGCCTCCTACATGGCGGGCCAGCCGTCCCTCTGAGGCAGCAGTCCCGCCCTGCGGGTCCGCGCGGTCACACTCGCAGGGTGACCCCCCGCCGTGCCAGCACCGCCGCGACCGCGCCGGCCAGCGCGACGGTCAGCAGGACGACCAGCCAGCCGCCACCGACCGCCGAGCCGGCCAGGTCGCCGGCGGCACGCTGCACCGACGCCAGGACGCCACCGTCGGGCCCGCGTCGGGCCAGCCGTCGTGTGGCCTCGGTCACCAGGTACACGGTCAGGGCGTTGCGGCCCAGCGCGGCGACCGGTGTCAGGACCTGCTGGGCACGGATGGACCGCAACGCCGTCAGGCCGGCCAGCACCACCGCGGTCACGCCCGCCGTGAACAGGACGTAGGAACCTGTCCACAGCGTCGCGTTCAGCGGCAGCACCCCGGCCCAGCCCAGCCCTGCAGCGACCGCGACCACGCCACCGAGGCCCAGCAGCACCGGGCCCCGGCGCTGCGTCAGCAGGGTCATGGCCAGCGCCCCCACCAGGATCGTGGCGGCGGCACCAAGGGTCCCCAGCAGGCCCTCGGGGTCGGGGACGCGACCCAGGTGGGTGTGTGCCGGGCCCAGGACCGCCCGGTCCAGCTGTGCAGCCAGGCCGCCGCCAGGACGCAGCGAGGAGACACCGGCCACCGGCCACACCAGCATGACCCAGTGCAGGCCGGCCAGGGCCGCCGCGCCGACCGCCCATCCCGACGGCCCGCCGCGGCGCATCACCAGCGCCGCAACGGCGTAGGCGAGCCCGATCCGCTGCAGGACGCCCATCACCCGCAACGTGTCGACGTCGACGCCGTCCAGGAGGTTCAGCCCCAGCCCCAGGAGGAACAGCAGCGACGTGCGCCGCACGATGCGTCCGGGCGTGGGGGCGGTCCCGATGGCCATGGCGCAGCCGACCACGAACAGGAAGACCGGGAACACCAGGTCGGCGAGCGTCACGCCGTGCCATGTGGAGTGGGCCAGCTGAGGGACCGCGGTCCGCAGGGCGGGGCTGGCCACGTTGACGGCGAGCATGCCGAGGATGGCCACACCCCGGAGGGCGTCGACCTCGATGACCCGACCCGAGGAGCGCACCGCAGGACCGTAGCCGTGTCGTCGGGCACGTCGCCGGACCGATCGTCCACCTCCGCCCGCCCGTGCCACTAGCCTTCGGGCCATGCGTCGCCGCCGTGTCCCGCTGCCCGTCCCCCTCCTCCTCCCGCTGCTGGTCGCCGTCCTGCTGCTGCCCGCGGCCCCGGCCCCGGCCGCGGAGTACCAGGTCATCAACGGCCGGCCGGCGGCGGCGGGGGAGTACCCGGCGATGGCGGCCCTGCTGGTGGACGGCTTCGGCCAGTTCTGCGGCGGGACCCTGATCCACCCCGAGTGGGTGATGACGGCCGCGCACTGCTTCCACGACTCCCGCACCGGCGGGTCCAGCATCGCTCCCCAGCAGCTCGAGATCGTCCTTGACGCCGTCGACTGGCGTCAGGGCGGTGAGCGTCTGGCCGTCGACCTGATCGCGATCCACCCTGAGTACGACGAGTTCCAGACGGTCAACGACCTGACCCTCCTCCACCTTGCCGCACCTGCCACGACGCCTCCCGCGCCGATCGCCGACGACCCCGCCCAGTACATGCCGGGTCGGGCGGCCGTGGTCACCGGCTGGGGCGCCACCGACCCGTACGGCCAGCAGCCCTCCAACGTGCTGCTGACGGCCGACGTCCCCCTGGTCAGCGATGTGGACTGCGCCAGCGACTACCCGATCGTCGCCGACCGCCACGTGTGTGCCGGTGACCCGGGGACCGAGGCGCAGCCCGGCAACGACACCTGCCAGGGTGACTCGGGTGGGCCGATGTGGACCGACCGCGGCGACGGTGTCCTGACGGTCATCGGCATCACCTCCTTCGGGAACCTGTGCGGGGTCGACACGCCGGGCGTGTACACCGAGGTCCTCACCTACACGGCCTGGATCGCCGGCGTCATCGACGGGTCGATCGACCCGGGGACGCCCGTCGATCCCACGACACCGGACCTGCCGGGCGGCGCGGGGGTCGAGCCGATCCGGATCACCTACGACGGCAGCGGCACCTCCGACCCGGTGCTGCAGGCCGTCGCGATCTCGCGGCAGACCTTCCTCGAGGGGGCCGCGCAGTTCGGGGTCGTGGCGACGTCCACGCGCTACCCCGACGCCCTTGGCGGGGCCTCGCTCGCCTACGGGGTGGCCCCGCTGCTGTTCGCCGGGCCCGACGGCACGCTGGGCGCGCCGACGCTGGAGGAGCTGCGTCGTGCCGTACCCGCCGGCGCGGTCGTGTACGTCCTGGGCGGCACGGCGGCGGTCCCCGCCGGGGTCGACGCCCAGCTGGCCCAGGCCGGCTTCCAGGTCGTGCGTCTGGCCGGGTCGGGGCGCGAGGCGACCGCGGTGCAGGTCGCCGAGCAGATCATCGAGCGGTTCGGGGCGCTGCCGCTGGACACCGTCATGGTCGCCACCGCCGACAACTGGCCCGACGCGGTCACGCTGGGCCAGATCGGCGCCTGGTGGGGGGCACCGGTCCTCCTGACCCCCAGCGGCGCCCTGAACGCCGACACCGAGGCCATGCTGGCACGGCTCGCACCCAGCACCGTCGTCGTCGCCGGCGGTGTCGTCGCGATCAGCGACGAGGTGCAGGCACGGATCGAGTCGATCACCGGACCCGGCAGCACGATCCGTCTGGGCGGCACGACCCGCTTCGGGACGGCCAACGCCGTCACGGGCTACAACCTGTCGCTGTACGGCGCCTACGCGCCCCAGTTCGTGATCGCCGTCAACCTGCGTCGCGAGCCCGACGCCCACGCCCACGTGCTGGCGGCATCGATGCTGGCTGGCGGCTTCGGCGGGGTGTTCGCCGGTGTGGAGGGGGATGACGGCGGCAGCGTGCCCCCCGACGTCCTCGAGGCCATCTGCGGGCTGGACGTGCCGGTCCTCGTCGCGGGTGACGTCGACCTGGTCAGCCCGGCGGCGGTGGACGTCCTGCAGGACGCCTCACGCGGGCTGGGGTGTGACCCCACCGACACCATCACCATCGGCGCCGTGCGGTTCTCCGCGATCACCGAGGCCCTCCCGATCCGCACGTTCCTGCTGGCCGGACGGGCCGGTCAGCAGATCCGGATCCGGATGGACGCCGTGCCCTCGGACCAGGCCGAGGTCGACCCCGTCGTCGAGCTGTACGGCCCCGACGGGGGCCTGATCGGCAGCAACGACGACAGCGGCGCCGCCAGCCCCGAGGACGCGCTGGACTCCCTGCTGGTCGCCACCCTGGCCGCCGACGGGATCCACCGCATCGACGCGACCAGCTTCGGGGGCTCGACCGGGCGGTTCCTCCTCAGCGTCGACCCCGCCCCGGTCGTCAGCGTCGAGGGGGTCCTCGACGCCCAGCGGCCCCAGTCGGTCATCACCGCCAGCCCGCCTGCGGGGACCAGGCTCGTGGTGGAGATGCGGGGACTGTCGGACGGCATGGACCCGCTGGTGCGCGTGCTGGACGCCGACGGCCAGGAGATCGCGGTCGACGACGACGGCGGCGGCTACCCCCACTCGCGTCTGCGGCTGACGATGCCCGCGGACGGCCCCATCAGCGTCGTCGGCGGGCGGTTCGGTGACAGCAGCGGGTCGTTCGTGCTGTCGGTCGCCGAGATCGATGGTCCGGGCGATCCCGCCGCCTACGTCGTCAGCTGATCCTGCGGGGGGCGTGACAGCATCGCGACCTCCTTGTCGCCCCCCGGGCTGACCTGCCGACCGACCTCGACGAAGCCCATGTCGTCGTGGAAGGCCAGCGACACCTCGTTGCGCGGGACGGTGTTGACCTCGGCGGTCAGCGGCCGGTCGGCCGCGACGGCGACCGCATGGTCGTACAGCAGACGCCCCAGGCCGCGCCGGCGCCCCCCGGGCGCGACGACGACCCGGTCGACGTAGGCGAACCGCTCCAGCCGCTCGGCGAACCAGCGGTAGTTGGGGCTGCCGTAGGTGGAGCCCTCCAGGAACAGGACCATGAAGGCCACGACGTCACCGGCGAGGCGGGCGACGACCGTCCGTTCGGCGAGGTCCAGCAGCTCGCTGAAAGCACCGAGGTCCAGCGATCCGACGGCAGGCACCTCGGCCTGGTTCAGCCGGTGCAGCTCGTGCAGGTCCTCGGCCCGCACGCCGACCTGCAGGACCGGACGGTCCCTGGCGGGGAGCGGACGTGCGAAGGACAGCTCGTGTCCGTCGGGGTCGCGGACGTGGAAGTACCGCTCGCCCCAGTCGGCGTCGGCCGGTGCGGCGTCGGGGGTCCAGCCGGCGTCGTCCAGCCGCTGCCACACCGCGTCGACGTCGTCGACGTGCAGGATCGCCCGTCCCCACCGTGTCGCGTCGCCAGGGTCACCCTGCTGCAGGTTCAGGAAGGACGCGCCGACGCGGTAGGAGGTGAAGGGCTCGTCGGCGCCGCCGTGCACCGTCTGCAGCCCCAGGGTGTCGTAGAAGGCGACCGCGCGCGCCATGTCGGCGACGACCAGGGTCACGGCGCTCAGGCTCTGGATCTCCATGCGCCCATGATCGCCCATCGGCGACGTCAGCCGTGCAGCAGCTGCGTGTCCTTGGCGTCCTGCTGCTCCCGCAGCCAGCGGAAGGCGATGTCGGGCGGGAGTGCTGCCGACCACAGGAACCCCTGTCCGGCATCGCACCCGACGGCGCGCAGGGCCGCTGCGGTGGCCTCGTCCTCGACACCCTCGGCCACCACGCGCAGACCGAGGTTGTGGCCCAGCTCGATGATCGAGCGGGCGATCACCTCGTCGTTGCTGTCGGTCAGCATCGACCGGACGAAGCTGCGGTCGACCTTGATCTCGTCGACCGGCATCCGTCTCAGGTGTGCCAGCGAGGAGTAGCCGGTCCCGAAGTCGTCGATGGACAGTCCGACGCCCATCGCCGCCAGCTCGTTCATCACCGTCACGGCGCGGTCCCGGTCGGTCAGGATGCTGGTCTCGGTGATCTCCAGGACCAGACCGCCGCGTGGCGTCTCGTGCTCGATCAGCATCTGGCTGAGGTCGGCGGGGAAGTCCAGGTCCACGACGGTGCGGGCCGACAGGTTGACGGCGACGCTGATGTCGAGGCCCGCCGCGCGCCAGCGGCGCAGGTCCGACAGCGCCTCGGCGATCACCCGCACGGTCAGGCTGCGGATCAGCCCGGACTGCTCGGCGACGGGGATGAACTCGTCGGGCGTGATGGTGCCCAGGCTCTCGTGGTGCCAGCGGGCAAGGGCCTCCACGCCCAGCGGCTGGCCGGTCTGCAGGTCGACCTTCGGCTGGTAGTGCACGTCCATCGACCACTGCTCGACGGTGGACCGCAGCTCGGCGGCCAGCGCCAGGCGTCGGTGGCTGTGGTGGTCGTTGTCGCTGTGGTACAGGCTGAAGCCGCCGCCCCCGGCCTTCGCGCGGTACATGGCGACGTCGGCCCGCTGCAGGAGGGCCTGGGCGTCGACCCCGTCCCGAGGGCTCAGCGCGATGCCGATGCTGCCGCGCAGGTCCAGGGTGATCTCGCCGACCTGGCAGGGGGCGCGGAGGGCCTGGTCGATGGCGATCGCGACCGCCTCGGCCTGATCCGCGGAGCCGATGTCGGGCAGCACCATGGCGAACTCGTCCCCGCCCAGGCGGGCGACGGTGTCGTGGGGACGGACGACTGCCAGCAGACGGTTCGCCACCTCGACGAGCAGCCGGTCGCCGACGTGGTGTCCCAGGGTGTCGTTGACCTCCTTGAAGCCGTCGAGGTCCATCAGCAGGATCGCCGTCGCCGACTCCACGCTGGCCGTCTGCAGCGAGTCGTCCAGCCGCTGCTTCAGGGCCAGGCGGTTCGGCAGGCCCGTCAGGGCGTCATGGAGCGCCTGGTGCGCCTTCTCCTCGGCCTCGGCGCGCAGGCGCTCGACCAGCCGGCCGTTCTCCAGCGCGATCGAGGCGTGACCAGCGAGGGACGTGAAGAGCTCGAGGTCCTCGTCGTCGAACGTCGAGATCGCGTCACTGCGGTTGACGGCCAGCACCAGACCGCGCAGGTTCTCCGCGGCCTGCAGCTGGATCGGTGCGAACAGGGCGTCCCGTACCACCACGCCCGGGAACAACGAGGCGAGGCCCTCGTCCTCGGCGGGGTGGTGGATGCGCTGGCCGGTGGATCCCTGCTGGGCCGTGCACCACGCCAGCCCGGCCTCGGTCGTGACGATGTCGTCCTCGCGGAGGATCTCGCCGTAGGCCAGCCGCACCCGCATCGCCTGGCGTCCGTCCTGGTCGATCAGCAGCAGCTCGGCGATGTCGCAGCGCAGGAGCTCGGCGACCTCTGCGAGCATCCCGGCAGCGGATGCGCGGGTCTCACCCGACCGTGCGGTCGCGCTGGTGAACCGCAGCAGCATCTGCAGGTTCATGTAGCGCTGGCGCAGCTGGACGTAGCCCCGGTACCCCAGGTACAGGAACCCGGTGACGAGGGCCAGGGGGATGAGCGCCTCGGTGTAGTCCCAGGTGACCGTCACCACCAGCGCGGCGACGGCGGTGTTGCACAGGGCCAGGAACACCCCGATCGTCGCCACCTCCTTCAGCATCGCCAGATGGACGGTGCCCTCGTGCAGCCAGATCACGATCGTGATGCACAGCGTGCCGAGCAGGTCGATGACGAGGATCGCGAGGCCCGCGGCCAGCCAGGCCTTGACGTGGATCGGTTCCTCGCCGGCGAGGAACCCGCGGAAGATCCAGGCCGCGACGGCCGTCTCCATCGAGTGCAGCGCCAGGTTGAAGGCGAGCTTCGTCGGGGCCTGGCGGCGCACCAGCAGCAGCGTCAGCCCCCCACCGACGATCCGCGCCCCCAGGACGTGCAGGGGTGAGAGGAACGCCAGACCCACGATCAGGGGGATCTCCGACAGCGACAGCGAGTGGGAGTCACGCCGCAGGTGCAGGTGGATGACGAAGGTCTCGGTGACAGCGAACGCCGCCGCGATCGTCCACCACGGCACGTTGACGCTGGGGGAGAAGTCGACCGTGTGTGGCACCGCCAGGGTCATGACGGTGACGGTCACGCCCAGGATCGCGACGATGAAGGGCCAGACCCGCCCGTTCCTTCCCACCGCCATCGTTCTCCTCGGTGCAGTCGTCGGAAGCTGGGGACTCAGCTCCAGCTGTGGCCACTCCAGCTGTGGCCACTCCAGCTGTGTCCATTGAGTGATCGTCCGGTGGGCGCAGAACTTGACACCTGACTGGTGGGGCGCGGTCCGGGGCACGTGGGGCGGGCGGTGATGGCCGCGGCCAGGTCCAGGGACCCACCCGTCACCAGCAGGGGGTCGCCGGCGGTCGGGGCGGCGGTCGTGGTCATGATGGCCATGACCTCCTCCGCCGACAGGTGGGGGCGGGCCTGACGCAGCAGCGCGGCGGCACCGGCGACGATCGCCGCTGCCTGCGAGGTGCCGGTGCCCACGAAGCCGTGGTCTCCGTCCCGTGCCGAGGGGTGTGCGACGTCGATGGCCGATCCGGGGGCGCGGAGGCCGACGATGGAGCTGCCGGGGGCGACCAGGTCAGGGGTCCGCTGTGCGGTGCCGCGGGAGGAGTAGGGAGCGACGTGCCCCTCCACGTCCGTCGCCCCGACGGCCAGGACGCCCGGGTGGGTCGCCGGGTGGTCCAGACCCATCCCACGGCCCTGGTTGCCTGCGGCGACCACGACGACGAGGTCTGCTGCACGAGCCCGGTCGATCGCCTCGAGCAGGTCATCCACCGCAGGGTCGTCGTCCTGGGTCCCGTAGGCCAGGACGATGACGCCGATGCCGAGGTCACGGGCGTTGGCGGCGACCCAGCGGACGGCGGCGGTGACCTGGGTGACGTCGACGCGGCCGTCCCGGTCGGCGACCCTGACGTTGACCAGGTGCGCGCCGGGTGCCACCCCGGTCATGCCGGCACCGTCAGCGACCATCAGGCTGGCCATGTGGGTGCCGTGCCCGTTGGTGTCGCGGTGCGGGGTCGCGCCGGCGAGGACGTCCAGCGACAGGTCGGGCCCGTCGATGATCTGGCCGTCGCGGTCCAGACCGCTGACGCGGGCGACGCCGGTGTCGATCAGCGCGATGCCGACGCCGCGACCGTCCAGGCCACGTGCGTGCAGCGCGGTCGCGCGGATGCGGGTGGTGACGTCGTGCAACGAGATGCGTGTCATCGCCACTCACCGCCCGACCACTGGGTGCCGCTCCACTGGGTGCCGGACCACTGGGTGCCGCTCCACTGGGTGCCGGACCACTGGGTGCCGCTCCAGGTGGTGCCGGACCACTGGGTGCCGGACCACTGGGTGCCGGACCACTGGGTGCCGCTCCACTGGGTGCCGTTCCACGTCCCGCCGTTCCACGCGGCGGTGTTCCGCTCGGCCTTGGCGAGGGCTGCGGTGTCGACCGGGCGGCCGAAGATGTCGATCTCGCCCTGCAGGACGACGCCGTCGAGCTCCAGGCGGTGGGTGCCGCGGGCGGCGTCCAGGCTGCCGCCGCCGGTGGACCGGACGGTGTTCTGCCGCACACGGGCGGGGGCTGCACGCCAGATGTTGTTCAGCGAGACAGCGCGGTTGCCGGTCTCGCTGGTGAAGCCGGCACCCGGGCGCATGCCGACGGCGTTGTCCAGCAGGGCGGCCTTCACCATCGCGGGCGTCCAGTCGGGGTGCTGGGAGACCAGCAGCGCCGCGGCACCGGACATGATCGCCGCGGCCTGGGAGGTCCCCGAGCCACGGAAGAAGCGCTCGCCCACCACGGCCTGCTGACCGTGGTGCACGTCCAGGTATGAGCCGGGCGCGCGAAGGCCGACGATGCTCTTGCCCGGGGCCAGGATGTCGGGGTTGCGCGAGCCGTCCCCGCGCCCCGAGAAGCTCAGGGGGGTCCAGTGGGAGTACCGGGTGGACTGGTTGGTGTGCACCGCGCCCACCGACAGCAGGGTCGGGCTGTAGGCGGGGGAGGTCAGGCCCTTCACGCGGTCACCGTCGTTGCCGGCTGCCGCCACCACCACGATGCCGTTGTCCCAGGCGACCTCTGCGGCGTGGACCAGGGGGTCCACGACGTAGGACTGCTGGGAGTGCACACCGAAGGACAGGTTCATCACGCGGATGTTCAGCTGCGGGTCGTTGCGGTGCTGCACGACCCAGTCGATCGCGGCGATGACCTGGCTGACGTCGGTCGCGCCGTAGGCGTCGGCGACCTTCACGCTGATCAGGTGGGCGTCGGGGGCGACGCCCATGAAGTCACGCGGACGGGTGGCGAAGGTGGAGGGAGAGGCACCCGTGTCGCGGCCCATGATGAGGCCGGCCATGTGGGTGCCGTGACCGAAGGTGTCGAGGTTGCGCAGGTTGGGGTTGATGGACTCGAAGGACAGGTCGGGGCCGTACCAGACCTGCCCCTGGTCATCCAGACCCTCGACGGGGACGACGCCGGTGTCGATCAGGGCCACGCCCACACCACGACCTGTCACGCCCTGCGCCCAGTACTGCTCGGCGTCGATGACGTCCAGCGTGGTGCGCATCGAGGTGACGTCGGTCGAGGCGTCGTAGGTCGACGTGGCCTGCGCGAGGTCCAGCCGGGCGTCGGGGGTGACCGACACGATGCCGGGCGTGAGGGCCAGCGCCTCGGCGGCCTCGGTGGTCATCGTGGCCGCGACGCCGTCGATGATGTCGAGGTCGCGGGTGACGACCCCACCCAGACGGGTGACAGCGGCGGTGACGTCAGCCATGTCGGAACCGCGGACGACGACGTCGGCAAGGGTGCCACCGGGGCTGGCGGTGGCGCTGGGCGCCTGGACGCCGACGAGGGCGATCATCAGGGCGAGCATGGCCAGGACTGCGGTCCTGCTGCGCCTCGTTGGTGTGTTGACCATCGGTCGTACCTCTCCAGGTGGTGCGTGCACCCCGCCGGCGCACCCACGCTGCTCACCATGAGCAACCTAGTTATAAGTGACTATACGATCACTCTGTGTGAAGTACAACGGCTCACCGAAGGTTCTGTGACGGTTGGTCCCGATGTCAGTCCTGCAGCAGCGCCATCACGCTGGGTGAGCTGAAGAACGGCTCGAGCCGCGTGCGCACCGCATCCTCCAGCCGCCCGTCGGCGCGGGCGGCGTCGATGGCTCGCGGCAGCAGCACCGTCAGCTCAGCGACGATGTCCTCGCGTGTGATGCCGAGCTCCTCCAGCAGGACGGTGACCGGGTGGCCCCCGTACACCTCGTGGAAGGCGGTGGCGAAGGCCTCGACGAACGCCGTCACCGGCGGGGTCGGGGCCGCGGCGATGACGATCTCCTGCACCAGCGCGGCGATGCGCTGCACGTCCTCCAGGGGAACCACTCGGCCGGGGTCGTCCAGCGCCTCGGTGGCGTGCTGGTCCCACACCTCCATGATCGCCGCCTTCAGCTGCGGGTCCTTCAGGGTGTCCAGCACCACCTTGTTCAGGCGGCGGACGGCGAAGGCCGCCCCACGGTTCGCCGGGTCGCCGACGAGCTGCTGCAGCGGCTTGTCCGCCGCCCCGATGACCTTCGAGGCGGCGCTGGTCCCCAGGTTCATCATCGACCCCATCCCAGGGATCTTCTCGGCGACCGACCGGTTGGCCTGCAGCACGTCGGAGACGATCCGGGTGATGAACCGCGAGGCCAGCGTCCCCACCATCGGCGAGTCGGTCACCCGGTCCAGGGCCTGCTCGACCACCGGGTGCAGGCCCAGGATCTCCGTCACCAGGGCCTCGGCGTGCTCGCGCGACATCAGGTCGCTGAGCGCCACGCCCTCGGCGGGTCCCTCGTGCACCACCGCGGTCCACGTCTCGACCATGGTGGACACGGCGGTGCTGGCCGGGACGGTCGTCAGCAGGTGCGTGACGACGCGCGTCACGTCCTCGACGGTGACCAGCTCCTGCAGGGGCACGCTGGCCCCCACAGCCATCAGGTCGTCGACGTCCCGCTGGATGACCGCCTGCAGCCGGTCACCCGACAGCTCCTCCAGGACCCAGGCGACCTGGGCGTCGAGCAGTCGGGCGGCGAGCACGGGCGCGTCGGTGGTCATCCCGGCAGCTTATGCGCCGGTCCAGGTCTGGCAGGCTCGTCGGGGGCGGCGCGTCGCAGGCGCTGACGTCACAGGATGCCGATCAGGTCCCGGGGGTGCGGGCGGACCATCA
>JBFKGB010000031.1:0-14740 GCA_041633535.1 Euzebya sp.
ACACACCATGCCGGACCCGTCCCGTCAGACGTGACGGGTGAACCGGCCCTTCCGGGGTGGCGGTCGGTCGTCGTAGGGTCCGGGGATGGAACGCTTCGAGGCCTCCGCGCTCACCCACATGCTGGTCGTCGCCGACGTCGAGGCGAGCCGTGACTGGTACCGCGAGGTGCTGGACGCACAGGTGTACCGCGAGTACGGCGGCACGTCGGTGGTGCTGCAGCTGCTGGGCACCTGGCTGCTGCTGGTCACCGGTGGCGGCCCGACCGAGGACAAGCCCGGCGTGTCCATGGCCCCGCCGGTCGACCGCACCACCGCCAGCACCCAGCTGATCTTCCGCATCGAGGACTGCCAGGCGACCTACGAGCTGCTGCGCGACCGCGGCGCGGACTTCCTGACCCCTCCGGTCGCGAGGGAGGGCGAGACGCGCGCCTTCTTCCGCGACCCCGACGGTCACCTGTTCGAGATCTCGGCGTTGACCTGACGCGTGACCCCGCGCTACCGGCGCAGGGCCCGACGGACGATGCGCGTGACGTTGTGCCGGACCAGCCGGGCGTCGACGGAGAACAGGATCGGGAGGGTCACGCCCTCGCGCCAGCGGGGGTTCAGCTCCTCGTACCGCTGGGACAGCCGCTGTGCCTCCGCAGACCGGGGGAGGGTGTCGGAGTCCGCGACGTTGGCACCGGTCACGACCCCCTCCTCCACGTCGAAGGTGTGCGGGTAGAAGCTGCTGGCGAACTGCCGGAGCGCCTCGGCCGCCCACGGTGGCGTGTCGTCCTGCCGCAGCGACCAGGTCCGACCGGCGGTGCGCGTCAGCGACACGTAGGACTGCGGGAACGCAGTCGTGACGAAGTGCAGGCTCCGCCAGCCGAAGCGGCGCAGCGCGATGGGGAGCAGCCGCCACGGCGTCATGATCGTGCGCGGATGTCCGCGGTAGGCAGGCCGGAAGTAGAAGAACTTGCTGAACATCAGCAGCATCCGCCGGCCGGTCGCCTCGACGGGCAGCATCGCGATGGTGAAGAACCCCTGCGGCGAGCCGTCAGGGTCGAGGAAGGCGAAGACGTACCGGTCCGGACCGACGACGGCCGCGCGGAACTCCTCCCAGTCCTGCTCCTCGGACCGGGTCAGCGTCAGCATCTCCAGGCGCAGCCGCCACAGGTCGCGCAGCAGGTCCTCGTCGGCATCCTGGCTGGGGAGGACGAGGGCGGTGAGGGGCAGTGGCATGGCGAGGGGTATCCGGACGGTCGCGGGCGGTAACGTCCCCACTATGGACGTGGTCGAGCGATGGCGCGCACGAGGGACCCAGCGGCTGCTGGCGGGACGACGGGTCTTCACGATCGACACCGGTGACCCCGCGGTGGTGGACGGCCCGCCCCTCCTGCTGGTCCACGGGTTCCCGACCTGCTCGTTCGACTGGCGTCACGTGATCGACGCCCTCGCCGCGCGACGCCGGGTGCTGACCCTGGACCTGCTGGGCTACGGCCTGTCGGAGAAGCCCGACATCGCCTACCCGCTGGCGCTGCAGGCCGATGTCGTCGAGGCCTTCGTCGTGGACGCCGGTCTCGCCGGCGCCGACGTCGCGATGGTCACCCACGACATGGGCGACTCGGTGGGTGGTGAGGTGCTCGCCCGGGCCCTGGACGGCGACCTGCCCTTCGACGTGGTCAGCCGGGTGCTCAGCAACGGGTCGATCATCATCGAGGAGGCCAACCCCCGCATCGGGCAGCGCCTGCTGATGGCCGTCGGGGACCGCACGGTGCCGCTGCCGATGATGGAGCGGCTGTTCCGCCGCGGGCTGCCGGAGGTGTTCGGTCCCGACACCCAGCCTGACCGCGAGGAGCTGGACGCCCAGTGGACCCTGCTGTCCACCGACGGCGGGCAGCGCCTGTACCCGCGCCTGATCCGCTACTACCCGGAGCGCCGCGCGCGCCAGCACCGCTGGACCGGCGCGATCGCCCGCCATCCCAGCCCCCTGACGGTGGTGTGGGGGGACCGGGACCCCGTCGCGGGCATGGTCATGGTCGACCGTCTGCGGGAGCTCCGGCCCGACCTGTCGCTGCGGGTGCTGCCCGGCATCGGCCACTTCCCCATGATCGAGGCCCCCAAGGCCTTCGCGGCGGCGGTCCTCGCCGCCGTCTGAGCTGCATCAGCTGACCGAGACGTCCAGCGTCCCCTGGCCCGAGGGGTGGGGCAGGCGCAGACCGACAGCGCGCAGCTCGATGGCGTCGCCGACCGCGGGGTCCGGCGCGGGTCCCACCGCGGCCGCCCCGTAGCGCACATCCCCGACGATCGGGTGTCCGAGGTGCGCCAGGTGCGCCCGCAGCTGGTGGGTCCGGCCCGTCTCGAGCCCGAGCTCCAGCAGCGTCTGGTCCGCCGTCCGCTGCAACACCCGCCAGCGTGACACCGCAGCGCGGCCTCCTTCCGCCTCGGGCACCGCGGTCACCCGCATCGGGTCGTCGGGGTCGCGTCCCAGCGGGACGTCGATGACGCCGTCGTCCTGCCCGACGGTCCCGTGGACCCGCGCCCGGTACGTCCGCTGCACCTCGTGACGGTCCAGCAGCACCTGCACCGCATCACGGACCTGCACATCCTTGGCGAACAGCACCAGCCCGCTGGTCGGACGGTCCAGCCGGTGGGCGGGGGAGGGGCGGTAGTCGGTCCACGGCCGTCCCGGCCGACCGCCGGCGTGCCACAGCACCCCGCCCAGCAGCGTGCCGTCACGGTGCGGACCCATCGGGTGCACGTGCATGCCGGCGGGCTTGTCGAGGACCAGCAGCAGGTCGTCCTCGTGGACCACCCGGAGGGGGAGCGGACTCGGTGGCGTGGTCAGCCGCTGCGACGCCAGCCGTGCCAGGACGCCCTCACCGACGTCCAGCCGTTGCCCCGCGGTCACCGGCTGGGCGATCCGACCACCACAGCCGTCCACGGTGATCTCGCCGGCCGTGATCATCGGTCCGACCGCACGACGGGCCACGACGCCCATGTGTGCCCAGCAGACGTCGACCAGCCGTGCCCCGTCCCAGCGGTCGGGGACCGTCATCCCGCCGGTCGTCGTCATGCCACAAGGATGCCTGCACGGGGCTGCGCGCCGGGCCGCCGGAGGTATAGCGTGCGCAGTACAGGCAGGCCTGCAGGGGTGTGCCGGGAGGTGGGTGCGATGGCTGACAGCGGTGACACGGCTGGGCGACTGGGTGCGGGGTCGCACCACGAGCTACGGATCCACGGCGTCGCGGGGACGCCCCCCGACGCGATGCTGGACGACCTGACCCTGACCTCCCCGGCCCCCGACGACTGCGGTGCCCCGCCGGCCGGCCGGCCCAGCGTGTGGCGACGCCGCGCCGAGCTGCCGGGCCTGCGTGCCTACTCGTGGTCGTCGGTCACCTCGGGGTCGGCGCGCACGGCCCTGTACCTGCTGCTGGTCCCGCACCTGCTGGTCAACGTGGCGGGCTGGACGGCGGTCCCGACCGCGCCCACCGGCGCGGCGGGCATGGACCCGGCACGGCCTGTGCGCGGACGCAGGGTACGGGTCGTGGCGCTGGGGGTCCGGCTGCTGGCGCTGACCCTCACCGTGATCATGGCCCAGTGGGCGCTGCTGATCTGCCTTGACCTCGTCGCCTACCAGTGGGCCGTCAGGATCCGGGGCTGGCCCTCGGCCTGGCTGGGCCTCGGGATGCTGGCGGCGGCCCTGGTCGTCGAGCTGGTGCTGCTGGTCACCCGCCTGCGGCTGCGCGAGCCGCTGTCGGTCGGCTCGTCGCTGTCGGTCGGCACGTCACGGGCGCCCCTGACCGATCCGGTGGGCTACGCCTGGCTGGCCCGGGACCAGGAGCTGATGTGGAGCTCGCCGACGACCATCGAGCTGCAGCGCCGGGCCCACCACGGGGCGGCGCTGGGGTCGGCCGCGCTGGTCGGCATCGCGATGGTCGGTGGCTGGGTCGCGATGCCCGAGCCGTGGGGCAGCCTCGGGACGGGGCTGGCGGTCGCCGCGATCGGGCTGGGTGTGGTGGCGCTGGCCCAGCACTCCCTGTCCACGGGCCGGGAGGGGGACGCGGGATGGCCGTGGCTCGCCGGCGCCGCGCGGATCTGCGGACGGGTGGCGGCCCTGGTCGCCGCAGCGACGGCTGCCGCCGTCCAGCTTCCCGCCGCCATGCCGGCGGTGTCACCGTCGATGGCCGAGGGGCTGGACGCGGCCGACCTGACCCGGCTGACCGCCGAGGGGCCGCCGGTGTTCCTGCCGGTCGTCCGCGACCTGGGGCTCGCCATCACCATCGGCTACACCGCGGCCTGCCTGCTGGTGGGGCTGCTCGCCTGGGGCCTGCGTGACCGGTCGGCGGGGCCCGTCGCCGTCCGGCGTGCCTTCAACCTGCCCGGTCTGGCGCTGCTGGCGGGCGCGACCGGCGGCGGGATGGGGGCGGCGGCTGCGGCGGTCGTCAGCCGCCGGCTCGGCACCGTCGAGGACGCCGTGCTCCCGGGACCCCTGCCCGAGGCGCTGGCCATCACCTTCGCGGCGCTGGCCGTCGCGCTGGGCTGGGTCGTGGTCGTGGGGCTCGCGGTGGCCACGCGGGGCGTCACCGGCCCTGCGCGCGTGGTGGTCACCACCGCCGTGCACCGGCTGCTGCGGCGCGGGTCGTGGGTGTCGGTGACCCTCACCGCCCTCGCGGTCGCCGGGGTCGGCATGATCACGCTGCTCGTCCGCTCCCCCGACAACCCGCTGCACCTGCTGGAGGGCGCGGAGCCCCTGCCCCAGGTGATCGTCCTGGTCGCCGCGTCGCTGCTGGCCGGCGCCGTCGGCCTGGGGGCGTCCCTGCTGACGCGCCGGACCACGGTGGGGGTCGCGGTCGCCGTGCTGCTGCTGGCGCTGGCCACCCTGGTGACGCTGCGGGTGCCTGCTGACGAGCTGACCCGGCAGCTGCGTCCGGCCGCGCTGGCGATCGGGCTGCTGTTCCCCGCCGCGCTGGTGGCCGGCAAGGGTGTCTCGGCGCTGCGGAACAGCAGCGACCGGCGGACCGTCGCCATCCTGTGGGACGTCGGGACGTTCCTGCCCCGCTGGTTCGACCCCCTGTGCCCGCCGAGCTACGGCGACCGCGTCGTCACCGACCTGCGTGGGGTCATCGAGGACACGCTGGGCGACCCGGCAGGACCACAGCGCACCCTGCTGCTGTCGGCGCACAGCCAGGGGTCGGTGATCGCCGCCGCGGCGGTCCTGGGCCTGCCCCCGACGACCGCGACCGAGCGTCTGGCGCTGCTGACCTACGGCTCGCCCCTGCGCCACCTGCACGCCGAGTTCTTCCCCTCCCAGCTGGACACCGGGGCGTTCGTCCAGCTGCACCAGCGGCTCGGCGGACGCTGGCGCAACCTGGCCCGCACCAGCGACCCCATCGGTGCGGCGATCGGCCTGGACGGGGTCGACACCGTCCTGGGGACCGATCCGTGTGGCCGCGGGCACAGCGCGTACCCACGCGAGACCGCCTACGACACGGCGGTCACCGCGCTGATGGCCGACATGGACACCGAGATCGTGGTCGTCGACCGTCCGCCGGCCAGAGGACCATCGACATCGGGGTGAGGATCGTCCAGGCTGACCACAGGAGCACACACGCAGGGGGTTGGCGATGACGACGATCAGGGTCCTGGTGGGCACGGCGAAGGGCGCGTTCGTCGCCACCGCGACGGGGGACCGGCAGGACTGGCAGGTCCAGGGGCCGCTGTTCGGCGGCTGGGAGGTCTACCACCTGAAGGGGTCGCCGGTGGATCCCGACCGGGTCTGGGCCGCCCCGTCCACCGGCTGGCACGGCCAGGTGGTCCAGCGATCCGACGACGGCGCCCGCACCTGGACGCCGGTCGGCAACGAGTTCGCCTACCGGGGGCCGACCGGCACGCACCAGTCCTACGACGGGACCCCGCACAGCTGGGACTTCGCCCGGGTCTGGCACCTGGAGCCCTCACCCACCGACGTCGACACGGTCTTCGCCGGGGTGGAGGACGCCGGGCTGTTCCGCTCGACCGACGGCGGGTCGACCTGGCAGGAGCTCGATGCCCTGCGGACGCACGCCACCGCCGACACCTGGCAGCCGGGGGCCGGTGGTCTGTGCCTGCACACCATCCTGATCGACCCGGGGAACCCCGACCGGATGTACGTGGCCATCTCGGCGGCCGGTGCCTTCCGCACCGACGACGGCGGTGACAGCTGGCTGCCCATCAACACCGGCCTGCAGAGCGGGCACCTGCCCGACGAGGACGCCACCGTCGGGCACTGCGTGCACAACCTGGCCATGCACCCGACACGACCCGACACGGTGTTCATGCAGAAGCACTGGGACGTCATGCGCACCGACGACGCCGGCGGAGTGTGGCACGAGATCAGTGGTGACCTGCCCAGCGACTTCGGCTTCCCGGTCGCCGTGGACCCCAACGACCCCGAGACGGTGTTCGTGGTCCCCATCACCAGCGACAGCGAGCACTACCCGCCCGACGGCGCGCTGCGGGTGGCACGCAGCCGCACCGGGGGAGGCGAGTGGGAGCTGCTGACGGAGGGCCTGCCGCAGCAGCACGCCTACGGCAACGTGCTGCGGGACGCCATGGCCGTGGACCTGATGGACCCGTGCGGGGTCTACGTCGGCACCACCGACGGGGCGGTCTATGCGTCCCGTGACGGTGGCGACCGGTGGAGCCCGATCCTTGAGCACCTGCCGCGTGTGCTGTCGGTCGAGGTGCAGACCATCCCGTGAGCCGCACCGTCCGGGTCGGGCTGCCCCACCACCTGCGCACGCTGGCGGGGACGGGGAGGGAGACGGTGGTGTCGGTCGGCGACGCCCCGACCATCGGCGAGGTCCTGGACGCCCTCGAGGCCGCACACCCGGCGCTGCGCGGGACCATCCGCGACCACGAGACCGGTCGACGACGACCGTTCATGCGGTGGTTCGCCTGTGAGGAGGACCTGTCGCACGAGCCCGCCGACACACCGCTGCCCCGCGAGGTCGTGGACGGCGACGAGCCGTTCCGGATCCTGGGGGCGATCGCCGGTGGCTGAGGCGGCGCCGTCCGCTCAGCCCCAGGTGCCGCCAGCGAACCCCCACGTCCCGCCGTCGATGCCCCACGTCCCACCATCGATGCCCCAGGTCCCGCCGTCGATGCCCCAGGTGCCACCAGCGTGTGCAGTCATGTCGTCCGCTCCAGTTCGTTACTTGTTGTGATTGAGAAACGCCTCTGCGAGTCGTTGCTCAGGGAAAGAAATCAATCGCTCTCCGTGTTGTTCGGCGGCAGGCACGGGCATCTGAGATGTGTCACACTCCGAACGTGGTTCATCACGACGGCGGCGCCGGATGAGCGGCGCCTCCCAGCGCGGCATCGCCGCCCTCATCGTGGGCATGGCGCTGGTCGCGCTGACCCTGTGGACGACCGTCACGCCGGTGATCGCGGGGACGGGCGTCCTGCCCGTCGCCATCGTGCTGCTGGCGCTGGCGGCGCTGGCTGCGGAGTGGTTCCCCCTGACCCTGGAGCACCGCGGCGAGACGATGCACATGACCCTCAGCGGCCTGGTGGTCGTCCTCGGGGTCATCATCGTCGGTCCCCTGCCCACGCTGGGCTGCCGGGTGGTCGGTGGTGTGGCCGCGCTGGTGCTGCGCTGGCGGATGCCACCGCAGAAGCTGGCCTTCAACGCCACCACCGCGGTGCTGGAGGTCTGGGCCATCGCGGCGGTCCTGTCGGCGCTGGCGCCCGACCCGACGGCCAGCGACCACCGGCTGCTCGGTGCCATCGTCGTGTCCCTCGTGGCGGCGGACGCAGTCACCTACACCGCGGTCATCGCCGCCATGCGGACGGTGGCGGGCAGCATCCAGCGCGCCGTGATGGTGCGGATGGCCGTCGGCATCCTGTACTCCACCGCCCTGTCGGCGCTGTTCGCCGCCCTGGGGGTGGTGGTCATCCGGACCGACGTGATCGCTGCCGGCGCGCTGGTCGCGCTCTTCGCGCTGCTCGCGACGACCAACTGGTCGCGTCACACCACGACCGAGCGGTTCCGCAACCTCTCCTCGCTGTACCAGTTCATCGATGCGGTCCACACCGCCCCACGCACCGACGACGTGGTCCCGCACATCCTGCGCGAGGCGGAGGAGGGCACCGGGACGCGGCAGGCGACGCTGTTCGTGGCCGCTGACGGTGTCGGCCTGTCCCACAGGCTGGTGGAGGGGGAGATGGTCACCGCCACCAGCAACGCCGAGGAGGTGCGGACGCTGGCCGCCGCCACGGCCTCGGGCATGCTGCTGCCCGAGCACAGCCCCCGTCCCGTCCCCAGCCTGACCGGCGCCCCCGGGCCGCAGGTCATCATCGCCTCGTTCCTGGACGAGGACGTCAGCGGTGTCCTGCTGTTCGACGGACGTCGCGGCAACCTGCCACGGTTCGACGACACCGACCTGCGGCTGGCCCTCGGGCTGATCCGCCACGCCGGGAGCGCGCTGCTGACCTCGAAGCTGGTGGCCGACCTGCGCGCCCGGTCGGCGCAGATGCGCCGCATGGCGCTGTTCGACCCCGGCACCGGCCTGCCCAACCGCGAGGGGCTGCTGGACCTCGCGCCGGTCGCCCGGGCCGTCGCGGTGCTCGAGGTCGCCGACCTCGACGACCTGACGTCGACCTTCGGCCACCCCAGCGCCGAGCGCGTGACGAGCAGCCTGGCGGCACGTCTGGCCGCGGTGCCGGACGCGGAGTGCACCGCGGTGGCGCGGATCACGCACGACCGGTTCGCGGTCACCTTCGACACCGAGGACCCCGTGCGTGTGCAGCGCCGGACACGGCAGATCCGCGACGTGCTGCAGATGCCCATGCCCGAGACCGGCGTCAGCCTGAAGGTCCGCATCCTGACGGGGATCGCCACCGCACCCACCGCCGGCACGGCCCTCCCGGAGCTGCTGCAGGCCGCCGTCGGCGCCCTCGCGAGCACTCGTGCCCCGGGTGGCCAGGACCTCGGCTGGTACGACCCGGCGGCCGAGCGCGCGGCGACGCAGCGGGTGCTGCTGGCCAGCGACCTGACCCAGGCCATCCTCGAGGACCAGATCAGCGTCGTGTACCAGCCCAAGCTGGACCTGCGCAGCGGTGCGGTCGTCGGGGTCGAGGCGCTGGCCAGGTGGACCCACCCGGACGGGCAGACCACCAGCCCCGAGCAGTTCATCGACCTCGCCGAGCGGACGGGGCTGATCGTCGAGCTGACCCGCCGGGTCATCGACCGCACCGTGCGACAGGTCGCCGCCTGGCAGGCGGAGGGCCGGCAGCTCAGCGCCGCGATCAACTTCTCCGCGGACTGCCTGCGCGACGTCGGGACCGTCACCCACCTGCTGGATGCGACGACACGTGTTGGGATCAACCCGGACCGCATCACCGTGGAGATCACCGAGTCGCTGATCCTCGGTGTCGTCAGCCACAGCAACGCAGCGCTGACGATGCTGGCCGAGGCCGGGGTCCGGACCAGCCTGGACGACTTCGGCACCGGCTACTCCTCCCTGGCCCAGCTGCGCCAGCTGCCGGTGCACGAGCTCAAGATCGACCGCGCGTTCATCGGTCGGATCACCGCGAGCGAGCAGGACCGCGCGATCGTCGGCGCGATCATGCAGATGGCGCGCAGCCTGGGGCTGACCGTGGTCGCCGAGGGCGTCGAGGACCTGGCCGCGCTGGAGGTGCTGCGCGGCATGGGCTGTGACCAGGTCCAGGGCTTCCACGTGGGTCGTCCGATGACCGGCGTGGACCTGCTGACCCGGCTGCGCCGCCCCGACGACCGGCCCGACGTGGCGGCACCCGGACGTACGGTGGTACCCATCCGGCGGACCGGGGACGGTCGCACCAGCTGACCGCCCGCCCTGCCAGAAGGAGACGTCGATGCCCGCAACCACCTGCACGTTCGAGGGCGCCAGCGGCCAGCGCCTGTCGGCCCGGCTCGAGACCCCCGCGGACCCGGTCCGGGCGACGGCGGTGTTCGCCCACTGCTTCACCTGCTCCAAGGACCTGAAGGCCGTGCGGCGGATCACCTCCGCGCTGACCGAGGCCGGCATCGCCGTGCTCTCCTTCGACTTCGCCGGGCTGGGCAGCAGCGAGGGTGACTTCGCGGAGTCGACCTTCGCCGCCGACGTCGACGACCTGGTCGCCGCGGCCGGGTACCTGCGTGAGGTCGCACAGGCACCCAGCCTGCTGGTGGGCCACTCGTTGGGCGGGGCGGCGGCGATCATGGCCGCACCGCGCATACCCGAGCTGCGTGCCGTGGCGACCATCGGGGCGCCCGCCGACCCCACGCACGTCCAGCACCTGTTCGCCGACGGGATGGAGGACATCCGGACCGACGGCAGGGCCACGGTGCGCATCGCCGGGCGCGAGTTCTGCGTCGGCGCCGGGCTGGTGCAGGACCTGGCCTCGCACCGCCCGACCGAGGTGCTGCGCACCCTCGACGCCGCGGTCATGGTCTTCCACTCACCGGTGGACGAGGTCGTGGACGTGGACAACGCGCGCGAGCTGTACACCGCCGCCCGTCACCCCAAGAGCTTCGTGTCGCTGGACACCGCCGACCACCTGCTGAGCGACCCCCGTGACGCCAGGTACGTCGCGGCCGTGACCGCCAGCTGGCTCGAGCGCTACCTGCCCGAGCCGACCCCCACGGCACGTGCCTACGCCGACAACCGGGTGGTGGCACGCAACAGCGGCGGGTTCGCCACACACGTGACCGCCCGCGGCATGACGCTGGTGGTGGACGAGCCCGAGGACCTCGGCGGGACCGAGACCGGGCTCACGCCCTACGACCACCTGGGTGTCGCGCTGGCCTCGTGCACGGCGCTGACGCTGCGGATGGTGGCCCAGCGCGAGGCGATCCCCCTGGACACCGTCGAGGTCTCGGTCACCCATGACAAGGTCCACGCCCGCGACTGCGCGGAGTGCGAGGGGCGAGAGGGACGCGTCGACGTCCTGCGACGGACGGTCTCGCTCAGCGGCGACATCAGCGAGGCACAGCGCACACGTCTGCACGACGTCGCCGACCGGTGCCCCGTGCACCGCACCCTCAGCGCGGGTGTCGTCGTGGTGGACGCCGACCCCCGGGTGGTCGAGACGGCGTGACACCCCGGTGGCCGGGGTAGGGCAGCGGGACCGACGAAGGAGACCCAATGTCCCGCCAGCCAGTGACCATCCGCTCCATCATCCAGCTGACCCCGGACGTGCGTCGCTACACCTGCGACCGCCCGGAGGGGTACAGCTTCGAGCCCGGACAGGCCACGGAGGTCGCGATCGACCGTGAGGGGTGGCGCGAGAAGACCCGGCCCTTCACCTTCACCTCCCTCCCGGGTGACACCGAGCTCGAGTTCACGATCAAGAGCTACCCCGACCACGACGGGGTGACCGAACAGCTCGGGATGCTGACGGAGGGGGCCAGGCTGACCATCGGCGAGCCGTGGGGTGCGATCACCGACAAGGGGCCGGGCACCTTCATCGCGGGCGGTGCCGGCGTCACGCCCTTCATCGCGATCCTCCGGCAGCGGCAGGTGCGTGACGACCTGGAGGACTGTCACCTGGTGTTCTCCGACGCCACGGAGGCCGACATCATCCTGCGGGAGGAGCTGCAGTCGATGTCGGGGCTGCGGACCACCTTCCTGGTGACCGACCAGCCTGACTCGCCGCTGGCCGCCGACCGGCTGGACGAGCAGGCGCTGAAGGCGTTGATCGACACGACGGAGCAGCAGTTCTACGTGTGCGGACCGCCGCCGATGGTCGAGGACGTCAGCGCAGCGCTGCAGGCCCTGGGTGCCCAGGCCGACGGCATCACCTTCGAGGACTGACCCTCACTCGATGTGGACGGTGACGGGGGTCCCCGCCTCGATCGTGCGGCTGACCGTGCACGTCCGGTCGTGTGAGGTGCGCGCGGCCCGGGGCAGCATGTCGCGTGCCCGGTCCCCGTCCTCCCCCTCGGGGAAGCTGACGCGGAACGTCATGGCCACATCGGTCAGGATGTTGCCCGTGTCGTCGCGCACGTAGGTGGCGCCGACGTCGACGGTGAAGGCGTCGGGCTCGGCCCGGCGTCCGGTCACGACGTCGACGTCGACGGCGGAGCAGCCGCCGATCGCGGCGAGCAGCAGCTCGACGGGGGTGAACCCGTCGCCGGCGTTGCTGCCGAAGTCCAGGGTGCCGCCACGGGCGTTGGTCGCGCGGTAGACGCCGGTCTCGAGGCGCTCCAGGGACACGGAACGGTGGGAGTCATCAGCCATGCCGCCATACTCACACCGATCCACTACCGGTGGTAACCGGCCGGTTGGAGCCTGTCCCCCGACGGTCAGGGCTTCCTAGACTCCGGGCGTGCCGGACTTCACGCGTGTCGCCATCGTCAACAGGGGTGAGGCTGCGATGCGCCTCATCAACGCCGTCCGCGAGCTGGACGACGGGCTGGTCACCATCGCGTTCCACACGCGCGCCGAGCGTCGGGCGATGTTCGTGCGCGAGGCCGACGAGGCCGTGTGCCTGGAGGACCTCGGCATCGACGCGGCCGGGACGCCCTACCTGGACCTGGACGTCCTGCAGGCCGCGCTGCGCGCCTCGCGGGCCGAGGCCGCCTGGGTCGGCTGGGGGTTCGTCGCCGAACGCCCGGGGTTCGTCGAGCTCTGCGACCGGCTCGGCGTGGTCTTCATCGGTCCCAGCGCGGCGGTGATGCAGCGGCTGGGCGACAAGATCGAGGCGAAGCGGCTGGCCGACTCCGCGGGGGTGCCGATGGCCCCGTGGAGCGGTGGACCGGTCGACACGCCCGAGGAGGCCGCCGCTGCGGCCGAGCGCATCGGCTACCCGCTGATGGTCAAGGCGGCAGCGGGCGGCGGCGGCCGCGGGATCCGGCGGGTCGACGGACCGGCGCAGCTCGCCGCGGCCGTCGAGAGCGCGCGGTCAGAGGGCGCGAAGTCCTTCGGGGACCCCACGGTCTTCCTGGAGCGTGTCGTCACCGCCGCCCGCCACGTCGAGGTGCAGGTGATCGCCGACAGCCACGGGACCGTGTGGGCACCCGGGGTCCGCGACTGCTCGGTCCAGCGCCGCAACCAGAAGGTGATCGAGGAGTCCGCCTCGACCGCGCTGAGCCCCGACCACGACGCGCGTCTGCGCGAGGCCGCCATCCGTCTGACCCGCAGCGTGGGCTACGTCGGGGCCGCCACGGTGGAGTTCCTGTACCAGCCCGAGGAGGACCTGCTGGCCTTCCTCGAGGTCAACACCCGGCTGCAGGTCGAGCACCCCATCACCGAGATGACGGCCGGCATCGACCTCGTCAAGCTGCAGCTGTCCGTCGCCCGCGGCGACCGGCTGGAGGGCGAGCCGCCGTCCTCCAGGGGCCATGCGATCGAGGCTCGGCTGAACGCGGAGGACCCACAGCGTGGCTTCGCCCCGGCGCCCGGGCGGATCGACACCCTGGCGCTGCCCCACGGACCGGGGGTCCGGGTCGACACGGGCGTGGCCGCGGGCGACCGGATCGCCCCCGAGTACGACTCGATGATCGCCAAGGTCATCGCCTGGGGACCCGACCGGGACCAGGCGCGGCTGCGGCTGCGGCGTGCGCTGCAGCAGACCGTCGTGCTGGTCGACGGCGGCACCACGAACAAGTCCTTCCTGCTGGACCTGCTGGACCGTCCCGAGGTGGTGCAGGGCACCGCGGACACCGGCTGGCTGGACCGGCTGACGGCCGAGGGTGGCCACCAGACCGACCGGCTGGCCGAGGTGGCGCTGATGGCGGCGGCCATCGACGTGCACGAGTCGGAGGGGGCGGTGGACCGCGCCCGGTTCCTCAGCACCGCCGCGCGGGGACGGCCCGAGACCGACGGCGACGTGGGCCACACCGTCGAGCTGCGTGCCGGGCAGCACGACTACCGGCTGCACGTCGCCACCGGTGACCTGGAGGGGTGGTACCGCATCACGCTGGACGACCGCGTCGTCGACGTCGTGCTGGACCGGCAGGACCGCTCTCGGGGACGGCTGCGGATCGGCGACCGCACCCACCGCGTCGTCACCCAGGCCTCTGCGACCGACCACCTGGTCGAGGTGGACGGCGTCACACACCGCCTGTCCCGTGACGACGGCGGGCTGGTCCGTGCGCCGGCCGTGGCGCTGGTCGTCGCCGTCGAGGTGGCCCCCGGGGACACCGTCACGGCAGGGCAGCGGATCGCCGTGGTCGAGGCCATGAAGATGGAGACCGTCCTGGCCGCGCCCACGGACGGGGTCGTCGAGGCGGTGCACGTCAGCCCCAACACCCAGGTCGACGCCGGCGGCCCGATCATGACGATCCGCAAGGTGCAGCAGGACTCACCCACGTCACGGACCAGCCCCCGGCTGCAGATCAGCGACACGCCGACCGTGCCCGACGACGCCGTGGCGCAGCGGATGGACCTGATGCGCTCGATGCTGCTGGGCTTCGACGTCATCACCGAGGGCGGGCTGGACGACGCGGGGTCCGCAGGACAGCAGGCGACGGTGCACCGCGAGCTGCAGCTGCTGCGGACCTTCGCGGACCTGTGCGCCCTGACGCGCGACCGGCGCACCGGCGACCAGGGGCATGAGGGCCGCAGCCCCCGCGGGCAGTTCAACGCCTACCTGCGCACCCTCGACGCCGACCACGAGGGACTGCCCGGGTGGTTCCGCGACCGGCTGCACGACGCGCTGGCCCACTACGGCATCCACGACCTGGACCGCACGCCCCTGCTGGAGGCCGCGGTGCACCGCATCCACCTGGCCGCCCAGCGCCGGGAGGAGCAGC
>JBFKGB010000032.1:0-14707 GCA_041633535.1 Euzebya sp.
AAGCAGCCGGTGGCGTCGGCGATGCGGAACAGCAGGAAGTTCCCGGCGGAGGGCCAGACGTCGACCCCGTCCAGGTCCTCCAGGGCGGCGTGCACCCGGTCCCGCTCCTGGACCAGGACGCCGACGTGGGCGGTCACCTCGTCGGCCAGCTCCAGGGCGATCTCGCCGGCCGCCTGGGTGATGGCGTCCAGGTGGTAGGGCAGGCGGACCTTCAGCAGGTCCTGCACCACCCAGTCGTGTGCCAGCAGGTAGCCCAGCCGCAGCCCGGCCATGCGCCAGGCCTTGCTGAACGTGCGGACGACGACCAGCCGGTCCAGCTCGTCCAGCATGGCGCGGCCGCGGCCGGGGTCCGGGGACAGCTCGACGTAGGCCTCGTCCAGCACGACCAGACCGTCGAAGGCGTCGTGCATGGCGCGCACCGTGTCCGGCGACAGCGGGACCCCGGTCGGGTTGTTGGGCGCCGCCACGCACACGATCGCCGGCCGGTGCTCGGCCACGGCGGCCGCTGCCGTCCCGGGCGACAGCCCGAAGTCGGCGTCGGAGTCCACCGACACCACCGGGGTGCCGGTCACCGTCGCCAGCAGCGGGTGGGCGGAGTACCCGGGCTCGAACAGCAGGATCGACCGGCCCGGACCGCCGTAGGCCTGGAACAGCTGGGTGAGGATCTCGTTGGACCCGTTGGCCACCCAGACGCGGTCGGCCGACAGGTCCTCCCGCGCGCCGATGGCGGTGCGCAGCGCGACCGCGTCCCGGTCGGGGTAGCGGTGCAGCGGCATGCCCTCGGCGATGCGGGCGGCCAGCGCGGCGTGGAAGGACGCGGGCGGCGCCCACGGCGTCTCGTTGGTGTTCAGACGGATCGGGACGTCCAGCTGGGGCGCACCGTAGGGCGTGACGGCCAGCAGGTCGTCACGCACGGGCGGCCGTGTCACAGCCGACCCTCGGCCCGGGCCTCCAGGCGTGCGTCCAGCGAGCGGACGTGGGCGGGCAGGCCCTCGGCGGCCCCCAGCGCGCGGACGACCGGGGCCATCCGGTCCAGGGCCTCGTCGCTGAACTCCACGAAGTTGATCGGGACCATGAAGTCGTCGGTGCGCAGGCCACCGGTGAAGCGTGCCGTCCCGCTGGTCGGCAGCGTGTGGTTGGGGCCGGCGCAGTAGTCCCCCAGCGCCGTCGGGGTCTGCACGCCCACGAAGATCGTGCCGGCGGTCCCGATGCGGTCGGCGACGGCCCGTGGCTCGCGGGTCTGGATCTCCAGGTGCTCGGGGGCGAAGGCGTCCGACACGGCGATGGCGTGGTCGATGTCGTCCACCAGGATCACGGCTCCCTGCCCGGCGATGGCGGCGCTGATGATCTCGCGGTTGGGCGCCGCGGCGATCTCGGCGGCGACCAGCGGCACGACGGCGTCGGCGAGGGCCTCCGACGGGGTCACCAGGACGGAGGTGACCAGGGGGTCGTGCTCGGCCTGGGCGATCAGGCTGGTGGCGACCAGGGTGGGGTCCGCGGAGTCGTCGGCGATCAGCAGGACCTCGCTGACCCCGGCCATGGCGTCGATGCCCACGGCGCTCTGCGCGGCGACCTGCAGCTTGGCCTCGGCGACGAAGGCGTTGCCCGGTCCGACGATCTTGTCGACCTTCGGCACCTGGTCGGTCCCGTAGGCCATGGCGGCGATGGCCTGGGCGCCACCGATCCGCAGGACGGTGTGGGCGCCGACCAGCGCACAGGCGGCCAGGATCGTGGTGTTCGGGTGGCCGTCGGGGCCGGGAGGGGTGCAGACCACGACCTCCTCGACCCCCGCGACGATCGCGGGGACGACGGTCATCAGCACCGTGGAGGGGTAGGCGGCGCGGCCGCCCGGGACGTACACGCCGACGCGTCGGACCGGCGCGTGCCGCACGCCCATCGTCGCCCCCTCGTGGACCCCCTCCCAGTCGCGGGGCCGGGCCTGGGTGTGGAACCACTCGACCTGCTCGCGGGCCATCTCCAGGGCCGTGCGCAGCGCCGGGTCCAGCCCGTCCAGCGCCGCCTTCAGCTCGGCCTCGGGCACCGCCCACTCGGTGCCGGCCCAGCCGTCGAACCGCTGGGTCATCTCGGCCACCGCCACGTCGCCGCGCGCACGCACGTCGGCCAGCACGTCGGTGACGACGTCGCGGGCGGCACGCATCGTGTCGGCGGGCGGCCGGGGCAGCCGGTCGGTGGGGTCGGAGTGATCGCCTCGGAGGTCGATCCGACGCAGGGTCTGCGGGGCGGCGGGGGTCGTGGAGGTCACGACGGGAAGGGTAGCCGCAGGCCACGGGGCCGAACCCTCCTGGGTGGGACCGTCGAGCGGACGGGCGCGATCCCGACTAGCCTTCCCCTTCGTGGATCTGCCGCTGTTCCCGCTGCACCTGGTGCTCTACCCAGGCAGGCCGTTGCCCCTGCACCTGTTCGAGTCGCGGTATCGCCAGATGCTGCGCGACTGCCTGGACGGGGACGGGCGCTTCGGCGTCGTCGCCATCCGCTCGGGACGTGAGGTCGGCAGCGACTGGCGCACCGACCAGGACAGCGAGCGGGACGAGGTGCACTCCCTGATCCACCAGGTCGGCACGTTGACGGAGATCAAGACCGTCGCCGAGCGACCCGATGGCCGGTTCGACATCATCACGCGCGGCATCGGCCGCTTCCAGATCCTGGAGCCGCTCTACGACCGGCCCTACCTGCACGCCACGGTCGAGACGATCGAGGAGACGGCCACCCCGCAGGACCAGAAGGCCGCCGAGGACCTGCGCGACGTCCTGATCCCCTACCTGAAGGGCCTGGGCGTCCCCGACGAGTTCTGCGAGCGGCTGCCCGAGGACCCCCAGGAGCTGTCCTACCTGGCCAGCAGCGCCCTGCAGGTCGAGGTGCCCATCCAGCAGGCGCTGCTGGAGCTGCCGTCCCCCGCCGCCCGCATGCGGGAGGCCGCACGCGTGATCCGGCGCGAGAGCGGCATCATCCGCCACCTGGGGCTGGTGGGCTCGTTCCGTCCGCCGGGTCCCGGTGGCGCGCAGCTGAACTGACGGCATGCCGCCGCCGACCGACGGGCTGGTGACCGCCGCGGACGGGACCACCCGCTGCTGGTGGCCCGGCGAGGACGAGGCCTACATCCGCTACCACGACACCGAGTGGGGGCGGCCGGTCCACGACGACCGGCGGCTGTACGAGAAGCTGTGTCTGGAGGGGTTCCAGTCGGGCCTGTCCTGGCTGACCATCCTGCGCAAGCGCGAGCGCTTCCGCGCGGTGTTCGCCGGCTTCGACCCGCAGGTCGTGGCCGGCTTCGGCGAGGCGGACGTCCAGCGCCTGCTCACCGACGCCGGGATCATCCGGCACCGCGGGAAGATCGAGGCGGCCATCACCAACGCCCGGGTCGTCCTGGACATCGCCGACGCCCACGGCAGCCTGGACGTCTTCGTGTGGCAGTTCGCCCCGGACGGGGACCGTCCCCGTCCGCGCACCCCCGCCGAGGTGCCGGCGACCACCGAGGAGTCCACGGCGCTGGCCACCGCGCTCCGCCGTGCGGGGGCCCGGTTCGTCGGTCCTACGACGGCCTATGCCTTCATGCAGAGCATGGGGCTCGTCGACGACCACATCGCCGGCTGTCAGACCGGGTGAGCCCGGGTCAGCCGGCGGGCACCGACGGGCCGGCGACGGGCAGCTCGACCACGACGGTCGTCCCGTCCTCCTTGGAGGACGTCAGCTCGACCGCGCCACCGAGCCGCTGGGCGATCATGAGGACCACGGCCAGCCCGATGCCGTCGCCGCCGTGCTGGGCCCGTGTGTGCAGGCGGGTGAACATGTCGAAGGCGCGCGTCTGGTCGGCCTCGGCGATGCCACACCCCGTGTCGCTGACCCGCAGGTGCCAGCGGTCGGGCAGCCGCTCCGCCGAGACCGAGACCGTCAGCGGCCGGGACTCGTCGGGGTAGGTCACGGCGTTGGCGATCAGGTGGGACAGCAGCTCGGTCAGCAGGGCGCGGTCGGTGCGGACCGTCGGCAGCTCGTCCTCGACCAGGACGGTCGCACCCGAGACCTCCCGACGGGCGGCCATCTCGGGCAGGATCCGCGTCACCAGCGCAGCCAGGTCGACGTCCTCGGCGACCAGCGGCTGCACCGACATCCGGGAGAAGCCGAGCAAGGCGTTGATCATCCGCCCCAGACGGTCGGCACCGTCGACGATGAAGTCCAGGTAGGTGATGGCCGTCTCGTCGAGGGACTCCGCGTACCGGTCGTTCAGCAGCCGGGAGAAGCCGCTGATGGCCCGCAGCGGCTCCTTCAGGTCGTGGGAGGCGGTGTAGGCGAAGCGCTCGAGCTGCCGGTTGGCGTGCGCCAAGGCCTGCGTGCGCTCCATCAGGTCCCGGGCCCGTCGCTGCGTGCGGACCAGACCCGCGACGCGCGCCAGGAGCTCCTCGGGGGCGAAGGGGACCAGCAGGTACTCCGCGACACCGGCCTGCAGCAGTCCCAGCCGCACCGACGGGTCGGCGTCGTCCAGGGTCACGAGGACCTCGGGACGCACGACGGTCGTGGGCAGGGCGTCCAGCGCGGTCAGCACCGTGTCGGCGGCCGCGACGTCGGCGATGACGGCATGGACGTCGCCCGGACCGAGGGCGTCCGTCCACTCGGGGCCGTCGGCGTCGACGATGTCATGGTGGGGACGCAGGATGCCGGCGAGGTCCTGCACGTCCGCGGACAGCGCGATCAGCACACGTGACCGTGTGACCTCCCCACCGTCTGCACCGTCCACCGGATCCTCCTCGATCGGCTCTGATCCTACGTCACCGCAACGGCTGCATCGGACCCGTCATCCACGACCGGTCGCCCGACCCGCTAGATTGCCCAGGGTGCAGTGGCTACTGCTGGTCGAGGACGACGAGGCGGCTGCGGCGCTGATAACCGCACGCCTGGCGGACAGCCCGTGGCGGATCGAGCGCGCCGTCACGCTTGGCCAGACCTACGCCCGGCTCGAGAACGTGGGCGACGAGGGCCCCGCCGCCATCCTGCTGGACCTCAACCTGCCCGACTCCGAGGGGTTCTCGACGGTGTCGGCGCTGATCGGCATGGTGCCGCACCTCCCCATCGTGGTGATCACCGGCATCCTCAACGACGAGCTGCGGCTGCAGGTGGTCGAGTCCGGCGCCCAGGAGTTCGTGCTGAAGTCCCACCTGGACGACCTGGAGCTGCTGGTGTCGACGGCCATCGCCCGACAGCGCCACCGCAACCACGCCCTCGCCATGGCGGTCACCGCAGGGATGCGCAGCCAGGGCAGCGCCGAGACCCCGTCCTCGCTGCTGGACACCAACCCGCTGCTGCGCCGGTCCGCCAACGCGGTGGCGTCGCTGCGGGAGTCGTTGCCCCAGGTGTTCGACCAGTTCGCCGCCCGGTACCGGACGATCCTGGACCGGTCGATCGAGGCCGCCAGCTACCGGGGCCACGAACGCCCCGTCGCCGACATCAAGCAGATGGCGCGGGACCTGGGCGTCATCAACTGCGCACCCCGTGACGTCGTGGACATCCACCTGGGCGTCCTGGAGGACCTGGCCCAGGTGGTGCACCCCGAGCGCGTGATCGCGATGGCCGAGGAGGGACGCGTCGTGGCGATGGAGCTGATGGGCTACCTCGCGCTGCACTACCGGGACCACGCACCGTTCCGCTTCGGTAGTGTCGGGACCACATGAACCCCGTTCGCATCCACCTGTACCTGGCATCGGACACCTCGGTGGCGCTGCGCGTCGCGGCCATGGTCCGAGAGATGGTCGACACCCATCTGGGGGGACGGGCCGACGTCGTCGTCATCGACGTGCTGAGCGAACCGGAGAAGGCCGAGGAGGCCGACGTGCTCGCCACCCCGACCATCGACTGCGTGCTCCCCCTGCCGAAGCGACGCCTGGTGGGGGTCCCACCCAGCGTCCAGGCACTCGCCGACGCCCTGGTGCTCACCAACGTTCCACCGGCCACCCCCGCCGCTCCGTCGAGGGACAACGCCTGATGCTCACCAAGATCCCCACCGGCATCGCCGGACTGGACGCCATCACCGACGGCGGGCTGCCCGAGGGTCGTACGACCCTCGTCGTGGGCTCTGCCGGCAGCGGCAAGACCGTGCTGGCCGCACAGTTCCTGCTGCACGGCATCGAGCGGGGCGAGCCCGCCCTGTTCGTGACGTTCGAGGAGGAGCCCGACAGCATCTCCGACAACCTGTCCTCCTTCGGCTGGGACATGGCGGGGCACCGCGAGTCCGGGGCCCTGAGCTACATCCACGCCGGGGCGCAGCCGGGCGTGGAGCAGGTGGTCGTCGGGCCGTACGACTTCTCGGCCCTGATGTCGCGGATCGAGTCCGCCATCCGCCGCACCGGTGTGAAGCGGGTGGTCCTCGACTCCATCGGCGCCGTGTTCACCGACTACACCGAGCGGACCATCATCCGCCGCGAGCTGCAACGGCTCGCCCACGCGGTGGCGAAGATGGGCGTGACCGCGCTGATCACCTCCGAGCGCGACGAGGAGTACGGGGCGATCTCACGGTTCGGTGTCGAGCAGTTCGTCGCCGACGACGTGATCATCCTGCGCAACGTCCTGGAGCGCGAGCAGGTGCGGCGCACCATCCAGGTGCTGAAGTTCCGCGGCACCACGCACCGCAAGGGCGAGTTCCCGTTCACCATCAGCCCGGACGCCGGCGTCGTCGTCCTGCCGGTCACGGGCCGGACGCGCAGCGAGTCCTCCTCCGACGAGCGCACCGTGTCCGGCAACCCGGTCCTCGACGAGATGTGCGGTGGGGGCTTCCTCCGCGACTCCGTCATCCTGGTGTCGGGGGCGACGGGCACCGGCAAGACCCTCACATCGACCGCCTTCCTGAACGCCGGTGCGGCGGCGGGCCAGCGGTCGCTGCTGTTCGGGTACGAGGAGAGCCGCGAGCAGCTGTTCCGCAACGCGCGCGGCTGGGGCTACGACTTCGAGGCGCTCGAGCGCGAGGGCAGCCTCAAGGTCATCTGTGAGTACCCCGAGGTGCAGTCCCTCGAGGACCACCTGCTGGTGATGCGCACCGCCATCCACGAGTACCAGCCGACCCGTGTGGCCATCGACAGCCTGTCCGCCCTCGAGAACATCTCGTCCATGCGCAGCTTCCGGCAGTTCATGATGGGCATCACCGCGGTGCTGAAGGAACGCCAGATCACCGGGCTGATGACGGCGACGACCCCCTCGCTGCTCGGCGGCGAGTCGATCACCGTCTCGCACATCTCGACCCTCACCGACTCGATCATCCTGCTGCGGTACGTCGAGCTGTACGGCGAGGTGAAGCGTGGCATGACGGTGCTGAAGATGCGCGGCTCGACCCACGAGAAGCACATCCGCGAGATCGAGATCGACGGCGAGGGCATGCACATCCTGGAGCCCTTCCGCACCGTGGAGGGGATCCTGGGCGGCACCCCGCTGCGGTCCCGCGACGACGAGCAGCGGCTGCGCAACCTGTTCAACGAGCAGTAGCACCCGGGCGCATCGCGCGGAGGGCGTTCAGGATCGCCAGGACGTCGATCCCCTCCTGCAGCAGCGCACCTGCCACCGGCTGCAGCAGGCCGGCCGCGGCGGCCAGCATGGCCACCCCGGACAGGGCCATGCCCAGCTGTGCGCTCTGCGTCGCGATCCGGCGCGTGCGTGCCGCGATCAGCCGCGCCTCCGTCAGACGGTCCAGACGGTCGACGGTGATGACGACCGCGGCGGCCTCGCTGGACGCCGTCGCACCGCGGGCACCCATCGCGACCCCGACGTCGGCGGCGGCCAGCGCAGGCGCGTCGTTGACGCCGTCGCCGACCATCACGGTCGTCGCACGTCCGTGCTCGGCGAGGACCACCGCCACCTTCTGCTCCGGCGTCTGCTCGGCCAGGACGACGTCGACACCGACGGCGTCCCCCATGCGCTGGGCGACGTCCCGGCGGTCACCGCTCAGCAGGACGATGCGGTCCACCCCCTGCGCCCGCAGGCCCCGGACCGCGGTCCGGGCGTCCACACGCAGCGGGTCCTCCACCACGAGCGCCGCGACCACCGTCCCGTCGACGCCGACCCACACGACCGAGCGACCGACCGCCCGCGCCGCCTCCGCCACGCGGCGCGCCGCTGCCGAGGGCCCCGAGCCGTCAGCGACCAGCCCACGGCTGCCCACAGTGACCGCTCGACCCTCGACCTGTCCTCGCACCCCCTCCCCCGGGACCTCCTCCACCCCCGAGGGCAACGGCAGCGGGTCACCGCCCGCGGCCGCGACCACCGCCGGTCCGAACGGGTGGGTCGACAGCTGCTCCACGGCCGCGGCCAGCCGGACGTGCGGTGCGGGGTCCCCCTCGACCAGGGCGTGGATCGCCACCACCGTCGGCCGGCCGGTGGTCAGGGTCCCGGTCTTGTCCAGGCAGACGGTGCGCGAAGCCGCCAGCAGCTCCAGCGCACCCCCGTCCTTGACGATGACGCCCCGTGTCGCCGCCCGCGAGATCCCCGACACGATCGCGATCGGTGTCGCCAGCAGCAGCGGACAGGGCGTCGCGACGACGAGCACCGCCAGGGCCCTGACCGGGTCCCCCGACCACGCCCAGGCCGCCGCCGACAGGACCAGGGTGAGGGGGACGAACCACCCTGCCCACCGGTCGGCCAGCCGGACCATCGGGGCCCGGGCGGTACGGGCACGCTCCACCAGCCGGACGATCCCGGTGTAGGTGCTGTCCTCGACCGTGGCGACGGCGGTCATGTGCACCTCGGTGCCCACGTTGGTGATCCCCGACCGGGCGCGCGCACCGCGGTCGAGGGTCACGGGCACCGACTCCCCGGTCAGGCTGGACTCGTCGAACAGCCCGTCCTGGGTCAGAACGCCGTCGACCGGTACGACCTCCCCGGGCCTGACGACCAGGACGTCCCCGACCTGCACGGCCGCGACGTCGACGTCGGTCAGCCGGTCGTCGGCCAGCCGGTGGGCCGTCCGTGGCGCCCGGGCGATCAGGACGTGCAGCTCCTTCTCGGCCCGGTCCCCCGCCATCGACTCCAGGCTGCGGCCACCGGTCAGCATCACCGCGATGATGATGCCGGCCAACGCCTCGCCGGCGGCGATCGCGCCGCCCATGGCCAGCAGCGCGATCACGTCCACGGTCGTGCGCCGCTGTCGCAGGGCCCGGACCGTGTCGACCAGCAGGCCGGCCAGGACCACCGCCGTCCCCAGCGTCCACACCACGGTGGCCGCCCCTGGGCGGCCGGCCAGCTGCAGACCACCGCCCACGGCCAGGGCCAGCAGCGTCCGCAGCAGCGCCCTCATCCGTCGGTGGGCCCGCGCACCACCACGACCGGCATGGTCGCCCGCTCCGTGCACCGGCGGCTGACCGAGCCCAGCAGGACACGTCGCACGACACCCGCACCGTGGGACCCGACGACCAGCAGGTCGGCGTCACGTGCGCGGTCGAGGAGGGCGTCGGCGACCCCGCTGCCGCTGGCGTGCACGACCGTCTCCTCGACCTCGACCGCAGCCGTCGCCGGCTCGCGGGCGTCCGCCACCGCGACCGACAGGGCGTGGCGTGCGGTGGCGGCGGCGTCCTGACGCAGGGCCGTACCGGACCGGTGGCGGTGCGACTCGCCCGTGTCGTAGCACCACACCGCACGGAGCAGGGCACCGTGAACCTGTGCCTCGTCCAGCGCCCAGCGCAGCGCAAGACGCGAGCACCGCGACCCGTCGACCCCCACGACGATGACCGGCGTCGTCGTATCCGCTGGCGGTGGTGCAGGCATGGGCCCATCATCACTCCGCAGCCGATGCCGGCGCAGGGACCAAGGTCCCGCCGCCTGGGGACCGAACGGGGTGGTTGACACCGCTGCACGGATGGGGCAACGTGACCGACGTCAGCACACCCGACGACACCGCGAGAGGAGGCACCCGATGACCCCGAACGATCTGACGTCCGTGTCCCGCGGATGCCTCCGCGCCACGGCCTAGCCGAACCTCGCCTGTCCCGTCCGGCCCCGCCGGACCTGTGCCGTCCCCCGTGGCGGCCGTCCCGCCCGACCCGGGCGTGCTGCACCCGACCGTCGTCCTGCACGGACTTCCCTCCTGCACGGCCCGTCGGTGGGTCCCACGTACCGGCATCGTCCCCACCGCTGCCGACCGGCAGCGGTCAGACCGCACCGCGAACCCCGAGAGGACCCCGACGTGCACCCCTACCTGTCCGCGGAGACCGCGCGTCTCCACCGCCTCGAGCTCGAGCGCGAGGCCGCACTCCACCGCAGCACCCGCATAGGCAGGCCGGCCTCAGCCCCCGGTCTCCTGACCCAGGCGCGGTCACGCCTGGCCGACGGGATCGCGAGGGCCGACGCCGGCATCCGCCAGCAGCTCGGCCTGGCCCTGATCCGTGTCGGCCTGAGGATCGTCGACCCGCCGACCACCGCGCCCGCCCGCGTCCGCTGACCCCGTCATGGGGGCCGGGGCCGTCCGCCTAGCGGACGGCCTCGGTGCCCAGCAGCATCTTCAGCTCGGCGAACAGACCCTGGCTGCGTCGGATCGCCAGCGTCTCGGGCACCGCCATCTCGGTCGTCCGTCCGTCCCCGTTGGCCACCGTCAGCCGCACCGGCACCGGTCCGGCGTGCTCGGTCAGCACCTCGCGCAGCTTCACCACCATCTCGGGTGCGCACTGCCGCGGGTGCAGGGTCAACGCCAGCGGCGCGCCCGTCGCCTCTGACAGGTCCGGCCGTGACACGCGGTCGGCGATGACCTGCTTCATGTCGCGGCCGTCGTCGATCCGGCCCTGCACGACCAGGACCTCGTCCTCGACCAGCAGGTCGGCGTAGGTGCCGTAGCAGGAGGGGAAGAACATGACCTCGATGCCCCCCTGCAGGTCCTCGATCGTCCCGACCACGTAGGACTCGCCCTTCTTGGTGAACTTCTTGGTCACCGAGGTCAGCAGCCCTGCCAGGGTGACGTCGGCGCCGCCCTTCAGGTCGTGGATCTGCGGCATGGGGGCGCTGGCCAGCTCGCCGAGCGCCCGCTCGAGCCCCAGCAGCGGGTGGTCGCTGACGTACAGGCCCAGCATCTCGCGCTCGGCCGTCAGCTTCTCCTTCCGGTCGTACTCCAGGTCGGGGATGGTCACCGCCTCCATCTCGACCCCGTCGTCGGCACCACCGAGCCCGCCGAACAGGTCGTACTGCCCCTCGTCCTCCTTGCGCTTGATCGTGAGGGCGTTGTCGATGATCGGCTCGAGCGCCATCTGCAGGCCACGACGCGGGTGGCCCAGGGACTCGAAGGCGCCGGCCTTCACGAGCGACTCGATGGTGCGCTTGTTGAGCACCGACACCGCGACCTTGTCGACGAAGTCGTGGAAGTCGGTGAAGGCCCCCCTGGAGCGACGGCCCTCGATGATCCCCTCCACCACGTTCTCGCCCACGTTGCGGACCGCCGACATGCCGAAGCGGATCTGACGGGGCCTCCGGGCCTCGGGGTCGTCGGTGTCGACGACGACGGGGGCGAAGTTGACCAGCGAGTCGTTGATGTCGGGGACCAGCACCTCGATCCCCATCGTCCGGCAGGTGTGCAGCGCCGCGGGCAGCTTGTCCTTGTTGTTCTTGACGCTGGTCAGCAGCGCGGCCATGTACTCGACCGGGTAGTGGGCCTTCAGCCATGCGGTCTGGTAGGTCACCATGCCGTAGGCCGCGGAGTGGGACTTGTTGAAGGCGTAGGACGCGAAGCCCTCGATCTCCTTCCACAGGTCCTCGCCCAGCTTCTTGGGGTACCCGCTGGCAACGGTGCCGTCGACGAAGTCGCCCTTCAGGGCGTCCATCTTGTCCTTCAGCTTCTTGCCGATCGCCTTCCGGATCATGTCGGCCTGGCCCAGGCTGAAGCCGGCGATCTTCTGGGCGATCTTCTGCACCTGCTCCTGGTAGATCAGCAGCCCGTAGGACTCCTGCAGGATGTCGGTGACGTCCTCGTGGATGTACTCCACGGGTGACAGCCCGTTCTTGCGGTTGGCGTACTCGGTGTGCAGGTTCGCGCTCATCGGGCCCGGGCGGTACAGCGCACCCAGGGCGGTGATGTCCTCGAACCGGTCGGGCTTCATCAGCTTGCAGAGCGACTTGTAGCCGCTGGACTCCAGCTGGAACACGCCGTCGGTCTCGCCGCGCGAGATCAGCGCGAAGGTCTCGGGATCGTCCAGGGGCAGGTGGTCGACGTCCACCTTCTCGCCCGTCGTCATCTCGATGTGCTCCAGCGCATCGGAGATGATCGTGAGGTTCCGCAGCCCCAGGAAGTCCATCTTCAGCAGGCCGAGGTCCTCGACCTGGCGGCCGTCGTACTGGGTCACGACCTCGGCGTTGCCGTCCACCTGCAGCGTCGGGACGATGTCGGTGATCGGCTCGTCGGCGATGACGACCCCGGCGGCATGGATGGAGTGCTGGCGTCGCAGCCCCTCGAGCCCGGCGGCCAGCTCGATGATCTTCTTGGCGTCCGGGTTGGTGTCGCGGGTCTCGCGCAGCTCGCCGGACAGGTTCAGGGCGTCGGCCAGCGGTGCCTCCTTGCCCTGGACGGCGGGCGGGAACATCTTGCACAGCCGGTCGCCGAAGGAGTACGGCAGGCCCAGGACACGCGTCGCGTCCTTGATGGCCTGCTTGGCCTTGATCGTCTGGAAGGTCACGATCTGTGCGACGTGGTCCTGCCCGTACTTCTCGGCGGTGTAGCGGATCATCTCGCCGCGCCGACGCTCGTCGAAGTCCATGTCGATGTCGGGCATCGAGATGCGCTCGGGGTTCAGGAAGCGCTCGAACAGCAGCCCGTGGTGGATCGGGTCCAGGTCGGTGATGCCGGTGCAGTAGGAGACGGCGCAGCCCGCCGCCGACCCACGCCCGGGGCCGACCCGGATCCCGACGTCGCGCGCGTGCTCGATCAGGTCGGCGACGATCAGGAAGTAGGCGCTGAACCCCATCTGCTCGATGACGCCGAGCTCGTACTCGATGCGCTGCTTGACCTCGTCGCGCAGCCCCTCGTAGCTGGTGGAGTTGTCCTCCTGGCCGTACCGACGCACCGCACCCACCCGGACCTTCTCGCGCAGGTAGGACTTCTCGTCGTGCCCGTCGGGGCAGGTGAACCGCGGCAGGTGCATGCTGTCGAAGTCCAGCTCGACGTTGCAGCGCTCGGCGATCAGGAGGGTGTTCTTCCAGGTGCCCGGCTCGTCGGGGAACAGCGCCTGCATCTGCTCGGCGGGCTTGACGTAGAACTGGTCGTTGTGGAACTTGAAGCGGTTGGACTCCGACTTCAGGGCCCCGGTCTGGACGCACAGCAGCGCGTCGTGGGCCTCGAAGTCGGTCTGCTCGGTGTAGTGGGAGTCGTTGGTGACGACCAGCGGCACCTCGAGGGACTTCGCGATGCGGATCAGGTCGCCGTTGGTCTGGCCCTGCTCGGGGATGCCGTGGTCCTGCAGCTCGACGAAGTAGCTGTCACCGAAGACCTCCTTGTACCAGCCGGCCGTCTCGCGGGCCTCGTCGTAGTTGCCGGCCAGCAGCTTCTGGTTGACCTCGGAGCCCAGGCAGCCGGAGAGGATGATCAGGCCCTCGCTGTGCTCCTCCAGCAGCTCGCGGTCCACACGCGGCTTGTACCAGTACCCCTCGGTGTAGGCCCGTGACGTCAGCTTCATGAGGTTGCGGTAGCCGACGTTGTTCTCGGCCAGCGCGATCAGGTGGTAGTAGCGCTTGCCCTCGACCGTCATCTCGGTCGTGTTGCGCCGGCTGCCCGGCGCCAGGTACAGCTCGCACCCGATGATCGGGTTGATGCCCCGCTTCCGCGCCTGGCTGTAGAAGTCGATCGCCCCGAACATCACGCCGTGGTCGGTCATCGCGATGGAGGACATGCCCATCCGCTCGACCGACTCCATCAGGTGCCCCACCCGGCTGGCCCCGTCCAGCATGGAGTACTCGGTGTGGACGTGGAGGTGCGCGAAGTCGCCCATGGGCCTGCTTCCCTTCCGCCCTGGCGGGCGGGTCGGCTGTCGGTGTCGCGGCGTCGAGGGGACGGTGCCCGGGGCCGGGAATCACACGGATGGAGTTCGAGGACGAGGATGACCGTACCGGCGTGTCGGCCACCGCTCAAGGGGCGTCGTGCCGCCCTGTGGAGGACAAGGCTACCCGCGCCGGCCGGACCGCTTCTCAGGTCGGCACGCCCACCCGCCGATACACACGGTGACGTCGGTTCACCAGTGTCGCGACGTCGACGACAAGGACGTCGAGGTCGCGGAGGCAGCGCATGGTCAGGGTCGGGACATGAGCGGTGGACGCATGCTGCCCGCCGTGTCCGTGCTGGCCGTGCTGGTCCTGGCGGCCGGCGTCCTCCACGGCCGCAGCCAGGTGACGTCGACCGTGGCCGCCACCGACGGGCCACCACCCGAGCCCTCCGTCGAGACCGTCACGCTGTCACCGTTCCTGGACGGTGTGGACGACGGCCTGAACCGGCTGGTCGTCAGCGTGGACCTGACGACCGCGGTCGCCCCGCCTCCCCCCGACCGGACGCCGCAGACGATCGACGGCACCGGCGTCGATGGCCATGCGACGCACGGCACGGCGGTCGACGAGGACATCTGGCTGAACGATCCCGACGACCCCCTGCACCTGGACCGCGCCGACCTCTCGCCCGCCGACGCCGAGCTGCTGCGGCGCCTGCACGGCGACAGCCGTCAGCACGGCGGCCCGCAGCCCGAGGCCACCACGACCC
>JBFKGB010000033.1:0-14706 GCA_041633535.1 Euzebya sp.
CTGTCGGTCGTCGCGGTCGGCATCGACGGGACCGACCAGGGGGTCGTGGACGAGGTGGGTCAGGCGGTCGGTCGTGCCCTGCAGGACGCGGGCTGGCGCGGTCCTGACGGGGCGGCGCCGTCCCCCGAGGCCCCGGTCCTGGACCCGGCTGCGGACGGGCTCCCCAACGGCGGCGTGCTGTTCGCGCTGCGCGACCGCTGGTAGGCCCCGACCGTCACACCTGGGCGGTAGGGTGACCGCCGGTTCGTGGATGTGGAGGTCGAGGGTGAAGGCAACGACTCGGACGGTGGTGCTGCTGGTCGTCATCGCGCTGCTGGCGGCGGCGTGCAGCGGCGGCGGTCAGACCGGGGGCCTGTTCGGCGACGGGGACGACGTGGTCACCGACGACGGTGCCGACCTTGCCGACGCCGACCCCGGTGACTGCGTGACCGTCGACATGGCGGTCTCCAGCGAGAAGATCGACCTGCTGACCGACCTGGCCGGTGAGTTCAACGGCTCCGACGAGGCCCAGGTCGAGGGGCGCTGCATCTTCGTGCGCCCCCGCAGCAAGGCCTCGGGCACCGCGGCATCGCTGCTGGCCGACGGCTGGGACGAAGAGCTCGAGGGCCCGCGGCCGGTCATCTGGTCGCCGGCCTCCTCGGCCTGGGGGCAGGTGCTGAACCAGCGCCTGATCGACCAGGGCGCCACGCCCATCGCACCGCAGGACTTCCAGCCCTTCATGCTGACCCCGCTGGTCATCGCGATGCCGCAGCCGATGGCCGAGGCGCTGGGCCACCCCGACACCCCCATCGGGTGGGGGACCATCCTGGAGCTCGCGCAGGACCCCCAGGGCTGGGCCGCCTACGGCCACCCCGAGTGGGGGCCGTTCCGCCTGGGCAAGACCAACCCGAACTTCTCGACCTCGGGCCTGTCGGCGCTGATCGCCCAGTACTACGCGCTGGTCGACAAGACGCGGGGGCTGACCAACGAGGACATCACCCGGGCCGACGTCACGACCGACGCCCAGACGATCGAGTCGGCCGTCGTCCACTACGGCGACACGACCCTGACCTTCCTCAACAACTGGTACCGCAACGACGAGCGCGGCACCGCTTTGACCTACGCCTCGGCCGTCGCGGTCGAGGAGGTCAGCCTGATCAACTACAACCGCGGGAACCCCGACGGTGTCCTGGAGCCGGGCGAGGAGGTCGTCCCGCCGCGCATCCCGCTGGTCGCGGTGTACCCCGAGGAGGGGACGCTGTTCAGCGACAACCCCTTCTTCATCCTGTCCGAGGCCGAGTGGGTCGACGACGCCGAGGCGACGGCCGCCGAGGTCTTCACCGCCTTCGTGCAGCGCCCCGAGAACCAGGAGCGTGTGCTCGAGTTCGGGTTCCGTCCGGGCAACATCGAGGTGCCGGTGGCCGACCCCGTCTCGGCCGCCAACGGGGTCGACCCTGCGCAGCCGACGACCACCCTGGCCACGCCGGACTCCGACGTGATGGTCAACCTGATCACCCAGTGGTCCCAGACCCGCAAGCCCGCCCAGGTGCTGCTGGTCCTGGACGTCTCGGGGTCGATGGCCGACTTCGCCGCGGCCGGCAGCCGCGAGACGAAGCTGGACCTGGCCACGCGGGCGGCGACGACGGCGCTCGAGCAGTTCATCGACACCGACGTCGTGGGCCTGCGTATCTTCTCCACCGACCTGGGGGTGGACCCCGACACCGGCCAGCCGCTGGACTACCTGGACCTGGTGCCGCTGGCGCCGATCGGTCAGAACCGTGACGAGCTCGCCAGCCGGCTGTCAGGGCTGCTGCCCGTCGCCGGGACACCGCTGTACACCGTCACCCAGGACAGCTTCAGCTTCATCGCCGAGAACTTCGACCCCGACAAGATCAACGCGGTGGTCCTGCTGACCGACGGCGAGAACGACGATCCGCGCAACAGCGACCGCGCGGCCATGCTGCAGGTCCTCGAGTCGGCGACCGGCGAGAACGCCACGCAGGTCCGGGTCTTCCCGATCCGCTACGGCGAGGACGCCGACGGCACGGACCTCGAGCTGATCGCCGACGCGACCAACGCCCGCGCCTACGACGCCAGCGACCCCCGCTCCATCGACCAGGTCTTCACCGCGGTGATCTCCAACTTCTGACCGGGCCGGCGCCCGGGGTCGGACAGGTCAGGCCCGGCGGATCACCACGGCGTAGGAGCCGATGCCCAGCAGGGGCTGCTCGTGCTGGGTGCCGCCCACCTGGACGGCGACGATGCCGCCGTCGTCGTCCATGTACAGGTCGTCGACGGTGCCCAGGTCGGTGCCGGCGTCGTCCAGCAGCCGGGTGCCGAAGGCGTCCTTGGCACGGGGCAGGTCCGGGTCGTCCTGGGTGACGACGGACGCCGCGGACACGGTGATGGCGTCGGGCCCGACGTTGATCAGGTCAGCGAAGGGGATGACGCCGCCGTCCCCGCCCTTCACGACGACGTGGGTCACGGCCTGGATGGAGGGGTCGATGACGACCCCGGCGACCTTGCCGATCGTCTCGGCCGTCGAGGTGTCGACGATCTTGCGCTTCGCGAGGGACTTCAGGCTGATGCGGCTCATGACTGGCCCTCCTGCAGGCGGCTGCGGAAGCTGTCGACCGCGGCGGCGAACCCGGCGAGGTCGTTGGCGAGGAACTCCATGGCCTGGTCGGGGACGACCAGCCGTCCCTCGGTCACCGCGATGGTGTCGGGCAGGGGCACGAAGCGGGTCCCCTCGCCCGTGGAGGGCTCCACCTCGTAGCCGACGAGGTCCAGGCCCCGGTCCTCCAGGCGCAGCACCGCGTCCACGACGGTGCCGACGATCGTGCCCGACCGGGTCAGCACGTCGTCGCCGACGACGTCGCCGCCCTTGCCCCGCCCCTTCCGCTCCATCAGGGCGCTGCGGCCCTGCACGATGACGGCGTCGGGGCCGAACCCGTGGACCGACGACCAGGGCAGCCACTCCTTCAGCGGCCCCGAGAACATGCCGCGACCGGCCAGCGTGAACCCCTCGACGTCGCCGCCGGGGGTGAAGACCACGTCCTTGATCTGGGCGATGTCCTCACCCGCGACCGTCACCACCGGTCGGCCCACGACCGCCAGGGCCCGGGTCAGCAGACGGCGCTCCTGTGGTGGTCGGCTCATGACTCACCACCGTCCGTCGTGGACGCCGTGGTCGTCGTCTCGGCCGCGCCGGCCTTGCGGACCAGCAGGCTGCCGCGACGCCGACGTCGCTGGACCAGCAGGACCAGGACGGCCAGCAGCACCACGGCCGCCAGGATGATGATGATCAGGACAGGGGTTTCCACCGGACGCTCCTCGTTGGTGGCGAACTATAGGGTCACGACGCCCCCGACGATGTCGGGCCACCACAGGCACCGTTCCCGGCCCGGCGCTGCGCTAGGCTGCCGCCCGATGACCGCCATCGAGGACAGGTCCTTCAGGGACCGTTTCCTGACACCCCGGGTCGCCCAGGCGATCACGGCGCCGTCGTCGATCCTGCTGCTGGGTGGGGTGGCAGCGGCAGGGATCCTGGCCGCCGGACCCGTGGTCGGGGCCGTGCTGGGCGTGGGCGCCTACGCCGGCAAGGTCCTCGCTGCGGTACCCCGACGCGGCACGCAGGACAAGGTCGACCCGTCGCGGCTGCGTGCCCCGTGGCGCGACTACGTGCAGGAGACCCAGATCGCGGAGTCCCGCTACGCCAAGGTCGTGCGCGACGCCAGCGAGGGTCCGCTGCGCGACCGGATGGCGCAGATCGGTGACCGGATCCACGACGGGGTGCGTGAGGCATGGCGCATCGGTCAGCGCGGCCAGGCCCTCGAGGACGGGCTGCACCAGCTGCAGCCCGCCGAGGCGCAGCGTCAGCTGCAGCAGGCCCGGGCCGAGGCCGGCAGCGGCGGCGTCAGCGACACGATGCGGCAGCGCATCCAGTCGCTCGAGGCCCAGCTGGCCACGGCCCAACGGCTGCAGGCCGTGACCCGGGACGCTGCGGAGCGGCTGCGGCTGCTCGACGCGCGCCTGGACGAGATGGTGGCACGGGCGGTGGAGCTGTCGCTGTCGGGGGACGACGGCCAGCTGCACGGGCTCGGTTCAGATGTCGACAGCCTTGTCGGTGAGATGGAGGCGCTACGACTGGCGCTGGAGGAAACCGGCGGTGGTACCGCCCAGATGGGAGTGACCTGACATGTTCAAGCTGATCAGCCGCGCGTGGAACTACCTGGTGGCCCTGCTCACCGGAGGCTTCAACGAGCGCGCAGACCCCAAGGTGCAGCTGGAGCAGGCGATCCTGGAGGCACAGGAGCAGCACCGGAAGCTGAAGGAGAACGCGGCGAACGTCATCGCCAACCAGAAGCAGACCGACATGCGCCTGCACCGCACGATGGAGGAGATGGAGAAGATCGAGCGGTCGGCCCGCCAGGCGGTGCTGATGGCCGAGGACGCCGGCAAGAAGGGCGACACCAAGAAGGTCGCGGAGTACACGGCGGCCGCGGAGTCCTTCGCCAACCGTCTGATCGCGGTCGAGACCGAGGTCGAGGACCTGAAGGCCCTGTCGTTGCAGCAGGCCCAGTCCGCCGACCAGGCCAAGGCCGCGGTCCAGCAGAACTCCACGACCCTGCAGAAGCGTCTGGCCGAGCGGCAGAAGCTGCTGAGCCAGCTGGACCAGGCCAAGATGCAGGAGCAGATGAACACGGCGATGGCGTCGCTGACCGAGACCGTGGGGCAGGACGTGCCGACCTTCGACGAGGTCCGCGACAAGATCGAGGCGCGCTACGCCAAGGCCAAGGGCGCCCAGGAGCTGCAGGGCGAGTCCGTCGAGGGACGGATGCTCGAGATCGAGCAGGCGGCCCTGAACACCGAGGCGCAGGCACGGCTGTCCCAGATCCGCTCGCAGCTGGGCCTGGACACCGGTGCGGCAGAGGCGCCGGCCGCCCCCGAGGCGCTGGAGGCCGAGTCGGAGGGCACCGCCTGAGCGCAGGTACCTGTCAAGGAGTCCAGTTGTGTGCCGATGATTCGGGGCGAGACTCCATCGGATGGAACGTATGCGCGATCTTCCCCTGCATCGGACCGCGGTGACCGGCGTCCTGCTGGTCGCGCTCCTGCTGCTCGCCAGCCTGCCCCTGACCCGCGCGACCTCGGTCGCGGGTGCCACGTCGGACCCCTACGAGGGCACCGACGAGGGCGTGACCGACGGCCATGACCACGATCACTCCCATGACGAGGCCACCGACGAGACCGGCGACAGCGGCGCCAGCTTCCAGGCGGAGGGCGACAACCCGGTCCTGGACATCACGTTCCCCTACCCCGAGGACGCGGAGTACCACTACTCCGACACCTACACGGCCTGCCGCAGCGGCTGCTCGCGCACCCACCGGGCGACCGACATCATGGCCCAGAAGATGACGACCGTGCACGCGGTCGTCGACGGGATCATCTGCTTCGCCCCCGGCATCGACGAGCCGATGCCGTCCTACGGCTACATGATCCGGCTGTGCGGCGACGACGGGTACCGCTACGCCTACGTCCACCTGAACAACGACACGCCGACCGGTGACCCCGCCAACGACGACGACGGCATGGGTGGCCCCGAGAACGCCTACGCGCCGGGGATCGAGGAGGGCGTGCGGGTCACCCGCGGCCAGCACATCGGCTGGGTCGGTGACTCCGGCAACGCCGAGTCGACCGCCCCGCACATCCACTTCGAGATCTCCGAGAACCCCAGCAGCGACGTCCGCAACAACCCCGTCGCCTCGCTGCAGGCGGCAGAGGAGCGCGGCGACTTCCCCGACGCCGTGACCCCGATGCCGACCTCGTCGCCGACGCCGGAGGAGTCCGAGGACGACCCCGCCGATGACCGGGCCACCGGTGTCTACACCCGCCTGTCGGGCAGCAACCGGCTGCAGACGGCCGTCGCGCTGTCGCAGGAGACCCACACCTCGGCCCGCTCCGTCATCATCGTCCCCGCCGACAGCCACGTCGAGGCGCTGGTCGCCGCACCCCTGGCCGCGCTGATCGACGCCCCGATCCTGCTGGCGGGCCCCGGCGGACTGGACCGTGACGTGACCGCGGAGGTCGAGCGGCTGGACCCGCTGAACGCCTACGTCATCGGTGACACCGATCAGCTGCCGGCCAGCATCGAGCAGGAGCTCACCGATGCGGGTGTCCGCAACCAGGCCCGCATCACCGCCCGCGACCGCTACGCGCTGAGCGCCGCGGTGGCGCGTGAGGTCCTGTCCTACCCGCAGGCTGCGGAGGTCGACCGCATGATCCTGGCCCTCGGCGACGCCGACGAGGCCAGCCGCGCCTGGCCCGACGCGCTGTCGGCCAGCGCCCTCGCGGCACACACCACCACACCGATCCTCCTCACCGAGGGCGACCGTCTGCCCGACGCCGTCGCCGACCTGCTGACCGAGGAGCGGCCCGCGGACCTGATCGTCGTGGGCGGGACCTCGGCCATCGAGGAGGCCGTGGCGGAGGAGGCGGGGGAGATCGCCGACGCCACCGTCGAGCGCCTGTCCGGTGCCACGCGGTACGCCACCAGCGTCGCCGTGGCGGCAGCCGCCCGTGCCGCCGGCCTGGACGGCGACGCCGTGTGGGTGGCGACCGGTCGCAACTTCCCTGACGCACTGGCGGCCGGTCCCGCCGCGGCACGGTCCGGCTCGCCGCTGGTCCTGGTCGACGGCCTGGCCGTCGCGGGGGCCCCCGACAGCGCCGACTGGCTGGCGGCCAACGCCGGCTCGCTGGTCGTCGTCGGTGGCCAGGCCGCGATCACCGACGACGTCGCCGAGGGGCTCGCCGGCTGACCGGACCCCTGACCCACAGGTGACGATCGGTCGTCCCCACCGCGTTTCCGACCGGTGCCCCGGGGCTAGGACGAACGGCAACCCGCCGAACGTCCCCCACAAGCCAAGGAGCACACATGTCCGCCTGGTCCGTCCCCGGTCTTGACGACGCCGCCGCCGAGAAGGTCCGTACCCACCTGCAGGAGCGCCTGGTCGCGCTGATCGACCTGCAGCTCACGCTGAAGCACGTCCACTGGAACGTCGTGGGCCCGAACTTCATCGGTGTCCACGAGATGCTGGACCCGCACGTCGAGGCGGTCCGCGCGATGACCGACGCCACCGCCGAGCGCATCGCCACGCTGGGGGGAGAGCCGGTCGGCACCCCCGGGTTCGTCGCCAGCACCCGCAGCTGGGATGAGTACGACCTGAAGCGTGCACGTGTCGAGGACCACCTGAAGGCACTGAACGCGGTGTACGACGGCGTCATCAGCGACCACCGCAGGGTGCTGCTGGAGCTGGAGGACGTCGACCACGTGACCCAGGACATGATCGTGGAGCAGACCGAGCAGCTGGAGATGTTCCAGTGGTTCGTCCGCGCACACCTCGAGAGCGCCGACGGCACCCTCGACAGCTGACCTGCAGACACGCCGAAGGGCCGCCCCAGGGGCGGCCCTTCGTCGTGCGCTGGGTCAGTCGGTCTTCGGCAGCGGACGACCCGGGAAGGTCTCCTCGCCGTCGCCCTTCTTGGGGATCAGGACCTTGCGGGTGAACTCGCACACGATGGTGCCGTCCTGCTTGTAGCCGATCGTGCGGACCTTGACGATCCCGCGGTCCGGCTTCGAGGAGGACTCACGGACCTCGAGCACCTCGGTCTCGGAGTAGATCGTGTCACCGTGGAACGTCGGGTTGGCGTGCTTCAGCGACTCGATCTCGAGGTTGGCGATCGCGCGTCCCGACACGTCGGGCACGCTCTGGCCCAGCACGATGGAGTACACCAGGTTGCCGACGACCATGGCCTTGCCGTGCGGCGTCGCGGCCGCGGCGTAGTTGTCGTCGGAGTGCAGCGGGTGCTGGTTCTGCGTGATGGCGCAGAACAGGATGTCCTCGGCCTGCGTGATGGTCTTGCCGGGCCAGTGCTTGTAGACGTCCCCGACGGTGAACTCCTCGAGGTAGCGACCGAACTGCATTGCGTTCTCCTGTGATGTGGGTGGGCGGGCGCAGGCTACTGCGTGGGGGGTGGTGTGCTAGGGGAGGAGGGGGCGGCCACGCCGCCGCCGCACGCTGTTGCGGACCGGCGTGCGGACGGCCTCCAGCGCCAGGTAGTAGACCGGGAAGGACACCAGGACCAGCACCGTCGAGCTGACGAGGCCGCCGATCAGGGTGAAGCCCAGCGACTCCCAGAACGGGTCCGACAGCGCCAGGGGCAGCAGCCCCACCACGGTCGTCGCGGTCGTCGCGACCAGCGGACGGAAGCGGCGTTCCACGGCGTTGGCGATCGCCTCTGCCGCGGTCGCGCCGGCGCGCCGCGACCGGTTGGCCGCTTCGACCAGCAGGATGGTGTTGTTGACGGCCACGCCGATCAGGGCGATGAACCCGACGACGACCAGGAACGACAGCGGGTTGTCGGTGACGGTCAGCAGGGTGAACACGCCCAGGAAGCTGAAGGGGATCGCCAGGAAGATCAGCAGCGACTGCACGACGGACCGGAACTGGACGGCCAGCAGGGTCAGCATCAGCACGATGGCGATCACCCCGACGACCCCCAGCGCCGCGAAGTCCTCCTGGTTGTCCGACTCCAGGCCGAAGTCGAAGCCGAGGGCGTCGGTCGGCAGCCCGCGGGCGGCCAGCGTGTCGCCGAACGTGGCCTCGACCAGCTCCTGGGTCTCGGTCAGGTTGGAGGTCAGCGATCCGTCGTCGTCGTAGGCGGCCCGGACCTCGACGTAGCGGTCGCCGTCGACCCGGGCGACCTGTCCGTCGGTGGACACGACCGCGTCGGTGATGGTCACCGTCGATGCGCCGACCTCCAGGGTGCGGCCGACCAGGTCGTCGCGGATGTCCTGCACCAGCTGTCGCCCGGCCTGGGCGGTGGCGTCGGTGACGCTGACCTGGGCGGCGAACGGGAACTCCTCCAGGGGCGGGCCGTTCTCGACCTGGTTGACGGAGATGCGGGCGCCCTGGATGTCGGCGACGCCCTGCTCGACCTGCGCGACCAGCTCGGGGCTGGTGACCGTCCGGGACCCGATGGGCGTCAGGTCCACGAAGGTCTCGATCAGACGCTCGTTGCCACGGACGTACTGCGAGCGGACCAGCTCCTCACCGACGACGTCGATCACGACCGCGTCGATCCGGTCGGCGATCCCCTGGGCCTGCTCGATGGTGGTGCCGGGCGGGAACTCGGCGCTGATCTGCATCGACAGGGAGTCCTTGCCCGTCGGGAAGATCGAGAAGCCGAGGCTGCCGGCCAGGCTGCCGCCCAGACCGACGGCCACGAGCGCCAGGGCGGCCAGGGCTCCGCCGACCACGTAGCCCTTCGCGCCGTTGCCCGAGGGGTAGGCGGCCAGGCGGCCGGCGCGGCGCGCGACGACGCGCAGCCCCCGCACCACGGGGTTCACGCCGGTTCGGCCCCGCAGCAGGAAGAAGCGCGCGGCCAGCGGGATGAAGACGATGGAGAAGACGAACGACGCCAGCAGGGTCAGGATCACCGTCGAGGGGATCGGCCGGATGAACTCCCCCAGGATCCCGCCGATGAACAGCAGCGGGGAGAAGACCACGACGGTGGTCAGCGTGCCGGCCAGCGAGGCGGAGCCGACGCGCGCCAGCGCGGTCCGGATGATCCCGATCCGCTCGTCGTCCTCACCCTCGTGGGGCTCGTCGCGGTTGGCGTCGATGGACTCGCTGATCACGATGGCGTCGTCGACGAGCAGGCCCAGGGTCAGGATCAGCCCGAACAGCGTGATGGTGTTCAGGCTGGACCCGGTCAGCCACAGCAGGGCCAGGGCGCCGACCATGACGACCGCCATGAAGGCCGCCGTCATCACCGCTGCCCGCCAGCCGATCAGCAGCAGGCTGACCAGGGCGACGGCCACCAGCCCGGTGGCCAGGTTCGAGGACAGCGAGTCCAGCTGGGACCGCACGCCGATGGCGAAGTCCGCGGTGATCTCGGCGGTGAAGCCGTCCGCCAGCTGGAAGTCGTCCAGGGTCTGCTGGACCCGGTCGGACAGCTCCAGGACGTCCAGGTCGGAGTCCTCGTCCTGCACCAGGCCGATGGCGATGGCGGGTCGGTAGCCCGACTCGTCCAGCGCCACGCGGGTGAAGCGCGTCAGCCGTACGACGTCGGCGCCGGTGGTCGGGTCGATGGCCTCGCTGATGAGGTCACGCACGTCTGCGCGCTCGATGCCGGTCGTCTGCCCCAGCGTGGTGGCCAGCGTGTCCGCCTGGGCCTCCAGGGCCTCCGGGGTGGCCCCCTCCTGCCCGACGACGGACACCAGCAGGTCGTACTCGCCGACGAAGCTGGCAGCCTCCAGCGCCCGGTAGTCCACCATCGCTGCGTCGGGGACGACGGCGCCCGCGTCCACCAGCCGCTGCGTGCCGACGGCAGAGGACACGTCGTCGTCGAACTCCACGACGATGACGAACGTCGAGGCCTGCGACTGCGTGGAGGTGGACACGACCCCCTCCACCCCGCGGAGGGTCGCCTCCAGCGGTGCCGCGACCTCGGCGTCGACGCGCTCGGCGTCGTCGACGAAGTAGGCGCCGGTGACGATCGAGATCGGGGTGTTGACCGGGGGGAACCCCTGCCGGTCCAGGCCGCTGGTGAAGGCGACCAGCCCAGCCACGACGACCACAAGCAGCAGCGCGGCGGTCAGCGGCCAGCGACGGCTGGCACCGGTCCCCACGCTGGCGATGAACGAGCGCTGACCGCTGGTGTCCGGCTCCTGCGGTCGTGCTGGCGGTGGCGGGGGGACGGGGGTGATCTGGGTGGACACGGCGGTTCCTCGCTGACGCCCGCGGTCGGTCGGCAGGACCACGGGTCGGGTGGGGCTGGCACCGAGGGTGCCCGTCCGGGGCCCTCATGCACCAGCCCATGCCCTCGGCATCCTGCGATGCGCCCTGACCACGGTCAGGTTGGGGATCGGGCTACCGGCGGGTAACACTGCTCGGAAGTGAGCTCCGCCGTCTCCTGCGGCGGACCCGTGCCGATCCGTGAGGTCACCATGTCACTCGATGCCGCCCGCACCATCGTCTCCGCCGCCCGCGAGGTCGTCGACGCCGCGCTCGTGCGGCTGGCGTCGGACAGCCAGAAGAACGGCCGCATCGACCTGGAGCTGATGGACCGCGAGCAGCAGCTCGCCTACGACCTGTCCTCGGCGGCGTCGCGGGTCACCGCGGCGGAGGAGATGCTGGCGTATGGCGAGAAGGGCGAGCACGAGGCGCAGCTGACGCTGGCGTTCGCCGGCGAGATGGCCGCCGACCTGGCGTCGCGGCTGGCGGGGCGCGAGCAGGACTGGGACCTGGCGGCCGACGCGGCCTGGCGCGGCGAGGCGTTCGCGCAGGCCTTCCGCGAGGCCCGGTCCACGGCCCTGCTGGAGGAGCTGGGCGACAAGGCGATGCGTGACGCCGACCTGCCCCGCTACCTGAGCGAGGACATGGACCTTGTCCGCGGCACCTTCAAGGACTTCGCCGAGACCAAGGTGATGCCGGTCGCCGAGCACGTGCACCGCGAGGACGCCGACATCCCCGAGGAGATCATCACCGAGCTCGCCGAGATGGGCTGCTTCGGCCTGTCCATCCCCGAGGAGCACGGCGGCTTCGCCCAGGGGGAGTCCGAGGACGACTTCATGTCCATGGTCGTGGTGACCGAGGAGCTGTCACGCGGGTCGCTGGGCGTCGCCGGCTCGCTGATCACCAGGCCCGAGATCCTCTCCAAGGCCCTCGTCGGCGGCGGCACACAGGAGCAGAAGGAGAAGTGGCTGCCCGCGATCGCGGCCGGCGAGCTGATGTGCGGCGTGGCCGTCACCGAGCCCGACTACGGCTCGGACGTCGCCGGCATCAAGGTGACCGCCAGGCGCGACGGTGACGAGTACGTCATCAGCGGTGTGAAGACGTGGTGCACGTTCGGGGGCAAGGCCAACCTGCTGATGGTCCTGGCCCGCACCGACGAGGACCGGTCCCTGAAGCACAAGGGCCTGTCGCTGTTCGTCGTCGAGAAGCCGTCGTTCCCCGGCCACGCCTGGACCTACGAGTCCCCGCTGGGTGGCCGGATGGAGGCCAAGGCGATCCCGACGCTGGGCTACCGCGGCATGCACAGCTTCGAGATCAGCTTCGAGGACTACCGCATCCCCGCCGACAACCTCGTCGGCGGCGAGGACAAGCTGGGCAAGGGCTTCTACCTGCAGATGGACGCCTTCGCCAACGGCCGGCTGCAGACCGCCGCACGCGCCAACGGGGTGATGCAGGCGGCCTTCGAGGCCGCCGTCACCTACGCCAACGAGCGGCACGTCTTCGGGGTGCCGCTGGGCTCCTACGGCCTGACCAAGACCAAGCTGGGCCGGATGGCCGCCGTCATCGCCGCCAGCCGCGAGTTCTCCTACCGCTCCGCCGCCCTGCTGGGCGCCGGTGAGGGTCAGATGGAGGCCTCCATGGTGAAGTCCTTCAGCTGTCTGGCCGCCGAGTGGCTGACCCGTGAGGCCCTGCAGATCCACGGCGGCTACGGCTACGCCGAGGAGTACGCGGTCAGCCGCTACTTCGTGGACGCCCGGGTGCTGTCCATCTTCGAGGGTGCGGATGAAACGCTGGCCCTCCGGGTAATCATCAGGAAGCTGCTGCAGGACGCCCTGACCCAGCCCGCGACGGCCTGACCACCATGGTGGGACGCCCCGGTCCCTACGTCCAGTAGGCCCTTCTGCAGCCCCGTCCTAGGATGGACGGATACGCACGAACGGACGTTAGGAGCCCGGCACATGGTCCTGGAACGTATTCAAGGACCCGCAGACCTGAAGGCGCTGTCCGTCGACGAGCTTCCCCAGCTGTCGGCCGAGATCCGCGACTTCATCGTCGCGGCCGTCGCCCGCACGGGCGGGCACCTGGGATCCAACCTGGGTGCGGTCGAGCTGACCCTCGCGCTGCACCGGGTTTTCGACTCGCCGCGGGACACGCTGCTGTGGGACACCGGGCACCAGTCCTACGTCCACAAGATCGTCACCGGCCGCAAGGACCACTTCGACCAGCTGCGGCAGGCGGGCGGCCTGTCGGGCTACCCCTCCCGTGAGGAGTCCGAGCACGACGTCATCGAGAACAGCCACGCCTCGACGTCGCTGTCCTGGGCGTTCGGCCTGGCCAACGCCCGGGTGCAGGCCGGCGAGTCCGGCCACGTCGTCGCCGTCATCGGCGACGGCGCGCTGACCGGCGGGATGGCCTACGAGGCGCTGAACACGATCGGCCACCTGCAGGTGCCCGTCGTCATCGTCATGAACGACAACGGCCGGTCCTACGACAAGACCGTGTCGCGCCTGGCCAACGAGGTCAGCCGCGTCCGCTTCAGCAAGCAGTACGCCCGGGCCCGCCGGACCTTCGACCCGCTGCTGGAGAAGGTGCCGTACGCCTCGCGGATCGCCGACGCCGGCCTGACGGCCGTCAAGAACGCGGTCAGCGACGACCCTGCCCTGCAGGGCTTCGTCGAGGCCCTCGGCATCCGCTACCTGGGCCCCGTCGACGGCCACGACCACCTGTCGCTCGAGCAGGCCCTGTCCGTCGCCTCCGCGCAGGAGGGTCCCATCCTGGTCCACGTCCTGACCCAGAAGGGCAAGGGTTACAGCCCGGCCGAGACCGACCGCGAGAAGAAGCTGCACGACACCTCGGCGTTCGACGTGGCCACCGGCCGCGGGCTGAAGGCCAAGCCGCGCTCGTGGACCCAGGTGTTCTCCGACGCCGCGCTGGACGTCGCGACCCGCCACCCCGAGGTGGTCGCGATGACCGCGGCCATGCCGGGGTCGACCGGTCTGCTGCCCGTCATGGCCCGCTTCCCCGACCGTGTCATCGACGTCGGCATCGCCGAGCAGCACATGGTCACCTCTGCCGCCGGCCTGGCCCGCGGCGGGCGGGTGCCCCTGCTGGCGGTCTACTCCACGTTCTTCAGCCGTGCGTTCGACCAGGCCAACCTGGACGTCGGCCTGCACAACGAGCACGTCGTGTTCGCCTTCGACCGTGCCGGCATCACCGGCGACGACGGCGCCAGCCACCACGGCATCCTCGACATGAGCCTGTGCCTTCGCATCCCGGCGATGACGGTGTTCGCGCCGTCGTCCGAGGCCGAGCTGGCCGCCATGCTCGACACCGCCGTGACCCTGGACGGTCCCGTGTCGATCCGGTTCCCCAAGGGCTCGGCCAGCCAGCGCGAGGGGGTGGGCACGGGTGTGTCCGCCCGCAGGCTGCGTGAGGGTGCCGACCTGGTCATCGTCGCGGTGGGCGACCGTGTCGGCGCTGCGCTGGAGGCCGCCGACACCCTTGCCGCCGACGGCATCGAGGCGACGGTGTGGGACCCCCGGGCCATCCGTCCCGTCGACGCCACCATGCTGGACGACCTGAAGGGCTTCCCGCTGGTCGTCACCGTCGAGAACGGGGTCGTCAACGGCGGCGCCGGTGCGTTCATCACCGACCGGCTCGTGGAGCTGACCGGTGTCATGCAGGCGCCCCGCGTTCTGAAGCTGGGTGTCCCCGACGGCTACATCCCCCACGCCAAGCCCGACCGCATCCTGGCCGAGCTCGGTCTGGACGCGGCAGGAGTCGACACGGCGATCCGCAAGACCATGGGCATCGAGCGCACCTGAGCCGTGTGGCAGGGATGAGGGCCCTGCCTGTCGAAGAGGCTCCGCAACGTCTCATCGGTTGCGGAGCACAGCATGTCATCAGTCCTCACCCTCCCACGGCTCGCCGC
>JBFKGB010000034.1:0-14631 GCA_041633535.1 Euzebya sp.
GACACCGACGGGCTGATCCGCGCGGCCGGCAGCGCGCTGGTCCGGACCCGCGGACCGGGCACGGCCAACACCTTCTGGTTCGACCCCTCCCTGGACACCGAGGCCACGACGCGGATCCTGCTGGCCTCGGACCTGACCGACGCCATCTCCAACGGCGACATCGCCGTGGTCTACCAGCCGAAGGTCTGCCTGGCGTCCGGTGCCATCGTGGGTGTCGAGGCCCTTGCGCGCTGGACCCACCCGGACGGCGAGCAGATCGGCCCGGACCGGTTCATCGACCTGGCAGAGCGGACCGGGCTGATCGGGGACCTGACGCGCGGTGTGACCGGCCGGGCGGTCGCGCAGGCCCGCGCCTGGCGGCTCGCCGGCCACGACATCGACGTCGCGGTCAACTTCTCCGCCGACTGCCTGCGGGACGCCACCGTCGTGACCGAGATGCTGCGGCAGATCCACGAGGCCGGCCTGTCGCCCTCGATGTTCACCGTCGAGATCACCGAGTCGCTGATGCTGACGTCCAGCCGTCGCGGCCGCCATGCGATCCAGGTGCTGGCCGACGCCGGGGTGCACATCAGCCTGGATGACTTCGGCACCGGCTACTCCTCGCTGGCCCAGCTGAGCGACCTGCCCGTCGACCAGGTCAAGATCGACCGGACCTTCATCACCGGCCTGGGGACCGCGCAGTCCAAGGGTGTGATCACCGGGACGATCGTGCAGATGGCGACAAGCCTGGGGCTGGACGTCGTCGCGGAGGGGGTCGAGGACGAGGCCGCGGTCGAGGCGCTGCTGGCGCTCGGCTGCCCGGTCGCGCAGGGCTACCACCTGGGCCGTCCGATGCCGGCTGCCGACGTCACCGCCCGGATGGACGCCGCGATGCGGTCGGTCCCGCGGACGGGCGCCGGGGCCGAGAGGCACGAGACCGTGGTCCCCCTGCGGCGTGCCAGCAGCAGCTGAGCACACCGCACCCTCGCTGCCGTCGGTGCGCCTCCTCCCGCGACCGACTCCACTAGACTGAGCGCTGCCGGTGACCACCACGGTCGCCGGGTCGGAAGGAGAGGGCCCCATGCACCGCCGCATCTTCGGTATCGAGTGTGAGTACGGGGTGACCTGCACCTTCCGGGGGCAACGTCGTCTCTCACCCGACGAGGTGGCGAGGTACCTGTTCCGACGGGTCGTGTCGTGGGGCCGGTCCTCCAACGTCTTCCTCGAGAACGGTGCCCGTCTGTACCTCGACGTCGGGTCCCACCCCGAGTACGCCACCGCGGAGTGCGACTCGGTCGCTGCGGCGGTGGCGCACGACAAGGCGGGGGAGCGGATCCTCGAGGGCCTCGTGGCACAGGCCGAGGAGCGCCTTCACGAGGAGGGGATCGCCGGCACGATCTACCTGTTCAAGAACAACACCGACTCGGCGGGAAACTCCTACGGCAGCCACGAGAACTACCTGGTCGCCCGCTTCGGTGAGTTCCAGAAGCTCGCCGACACGCTGATCCCGTTCCTGGTCAGCCGGCAGATCTTCGCCGGCGCCGGCAAGGTGCTGCAGACGCCCCGGGGCGCCGTCTACTCCGTCTCGCAGCGCGCGGAGCACATCTGGGAGGGGCTCTCCTCGGCGACCACCCGGTCCCGTCCCATCATCAACTCGCGCGACGAGCCGCATGCGGACGCCGAGCGGTTCCGACGGCTCCACGTCATCGTCGGTGACTCCAACATGGGGGAGTACACGACGTGGCTGAAGATCGCGACGTGTGACCTGGTCCTGCGCATGATCGAGTCCGGTGCGGTCATGCGGGACCTGTCCCTGGACAACCCGATCCGGGCGATCCGTGAGATCAGCCACGACATGACCTGCACCCGCCGGGTCAAGCTGGTCGGCGGCCGCGAGCTGTCGGCACTCGAGATCCAGCGCGAGTACTACGCGCGGGTGACCCAGTTCGTGCAGTCCACCGGCTCGGACCCCGAGACCGACCATGTCCTGTCGGAGTGGGGGCGGATCCTCGACACCCTCGAGGACGACCCGCTGAAGCTGTCCCGCGAGATCGACTGGGTCACCAAGTACCAGCTCATCGAGGACTACCGGCGCAAGCACGACCTGCCGCTGTCCCACCCCAAGGTCGCGATGCTGGACCTGCAGTACCACGACGTCAACACCACCCGCGGGCTGTACTACGTCCTGCAGCGCAAGGGCAAGGTCGACCGCATCACCGACGACCACACGATCGCCACGGCCATGTCCACCCCACCCCAGACCACACGGGCGAAGCTGCGCGGTGACTTCATCCGCGAGGCCAAGCGCAAGTGTCGTGACTTCACCGTGGACTGGGTCCACCTGAAGCTGAACGACCAGGCCCAGCGGACGGTGCTGTGCAAGGACCCGTTCCAGTCAGAGGACGAGCGCGTCGCCAAGCTCATCGCGTCCATGTAGAGCGCTAGGCTCCCGGTCCCGCCAGTCGCGACCGGAGCCCCCATGATCGAGCCGACCGTCCTCGCCCGTGCCCTGCACGGCGCCATCGAGCCCTTCCACGCCGTCCTGTACTTCGCCCCGGAGGCGACCGCCGCCTGGGAGTCGCTGGGCCTGGAACCGCGGGGTCAGGGCTACGTCGCCGGACGGGCCGCCCCGCTGGGGCCGGTCGGCCCGCAGGCGGCGGGTGCCGTCTTCCACAACTTCAACCCGGCGCTGTTCACCTTCACGCTGCCGGCCGCCTGGGACATCGCGACTCCGGCACAGGTGCTCCGTGCGCGTGCCGAGGCCATGGAGACGCTGTACCGCCGTGTGGACGCCCCGACCGACGGCCTCGCAGAGGCGCTGGCGCTGGCCGACGCCGCGGCAGCGGCTGCCGACACCGCAGGGCGTCCGCTGGCCGCCGCGAACGCCGCCGTCGAGCTGGTCGACCAGCCGTTCGCCGACCTGTGGCAACGGCTGGCCGTCGTCCGCGAGCACCGCGGTGACGGTCATGTCGCCCTGCTGGTCGCAGAGGGGCTCGGACCGGTCGAGGCGTTGGTGCTGTACAGCCAGTGGCAGTCGACCGTGTCACGGCGCTTCCTGCAGTCCAGCCGCCTGTGGGACGACGAGGCCTGGGCCGCCGGCGAGGAGCGGCTGCGGGAGCGCGGCCTGCTGGGGGAGGACGGGCTGACCCAGGACGGGACCGCCCTGCGCGAGCACCTCGAGCTGCGCACGGACCAGCTGGCGGCAGGCCCGTGGGCGGCGCTGGGCCAGGACGGGGCCCTGCGGCTGTTCGACCTGCTGATCCCGGTGCTGCAGGCGATGAACGCCGCGCAGGCGTTCCCGCGCCCCATCCCGATCCCCTCACGCCCTGCCTGACCGGGGGTCAGCGGCGGCCGCGCAGCCCCCAGCCGGGCACGCGCCACAGCGCCTCCGCGACGATCCGGCGGCTCATCTTCGACTGCCCGACCTGTCGCTCGGTGAAGGTGATCGGCACCTCGAGGATCTCCAGGCCCAGGCGGTGGGTCAGCAGCGCCATCTCGATCTGGAACGCATAGCCCTCTGACCGGACGGCGTCCAGGTCGATCTGCTCCAGGACGGTGCGCCGGTACAGCCGGAACCCTGCCGTCGCGTCGCGCACCGGCAGCCCCGTGCAGGCGCGCACGTAGGCGTTGCCGCCGCGGGACAGCAGCCGGCGGGACAGCGGCCAGTCCACCACTCCGCCCCCGGCGACGTACCGGGACCCGATGGCCAGGTCCGCCATCCGGATGCCCGCCATCAGGTGGGGCACGTCCGCAGGGTCGTGGGACAGGTCGGCGTCCATCTCACCCAGGGCGCCGTAGCCACGGCGCAGTCCCCACCTGAAGCCGTCGCGGTAGGCCGAGCCCAGCCCCAGCTTGCGTCCGCGCTGCATCAGGTGGACGCCCTCGCGCCCCAGGGCCAGCGCCTCGACGATGTCGCAGGTGTCGTCCGACGAGCCGTCGTCGACCACCAGCACGTCGGCCCCGGCGTCCAGGACACCGGTGACGACCTTGGCCACGGTCGCCGCCTCGTCCAGCGTGGGGATGACGAAGAGGGTGGGCACCTCGTTGGATCCCATGCTCACCCTGCCGCGTCCCCAGGGGGCACCGCGGGGTCGGGCTGGGGCGGTGGCGGCTCCTCCGGCGGGGGCGCGGGCGCCGGGGCCGGTGGGGGCGCGGGGTCGCTCGGGCGCGGCTGCGGTGCCGGCGGCTCGGGCTCGGGCTCGGGCCGCGGCAGGGGTGCCTGCGGGTTGGGGTTCTCCGTCGGGCCCGCCGGCGTCGCAGGGTCCGGTGCCGGGTCGGGCGTGGGCTCGGGGACCGGTGCGGGTGCAGGCGCAGGTGCCGGCGGAGGCGGTGCCCGGCCGGTCGAGATCCCCAGCGTGATCTGCTCGCCCAGCGGTACGACCGTGCCACCGCGCGGTGACTGCCAGACGACGCTGCCGGCAGGTCGGTCGCTGGCGACCTCGGTCGAGCGCGCAGCCAGGCCGACGTCGGCAAGCTCGCGCAGGGCGTCGAACTCCTGCATCCGGCGGACGTCGGGCACCTCGATCTCGCCCTCCTGCGCCTCGGGCGCGGTGTAGCCGCCCGGTGGCTCGGTGGGGAAGTCGATGGGCTCGATGCCCTCCAGGGCTCGGACCATGAAGTCGTGCCAGATCTGTGAGGGCTGACGACCGCTGGACACGCCGCTCATGGCGATCCGTCCCTCGGGCATGCCGACCCACACCGACGTCGACAGCACCGGGGTGTAGCCGGTGAACCAGGCGTCGGCGTTGGACTGGGAGGTCCCTGTCTTCCCGGCCGACCGCCAGCCGGTCTGGCGCAGGATGCTGGAGCGGGTGGCGGTGCCGCGGCTGACGACCTGCGACATCGTGTCGACCATGATCTCGTTGACGGCCGGGTCGTAGATCTGCGTCGGCGTAAGGTCACGCTCGAACAGCACGTTGCCCTGCTGGTCGGTGACCCGGTCGATCAGGCTGGGACGGATGAAGGCACCCGCGTTGGCGAAGGGCGCGTAGGCGCCGGCCATCTCCAGCGGGGTCACGCCGACGTCCAGCCCGCCCAGGGCGACGCTGGGGTTGATGATCCCGCCGGTCGCGGCCTGGGTGTTGATGCCGAGGGACTCGGCGAGGGACACCACGTTCTCGGGCCCGACGATCAGCATCAGCTGCGCGAAGGCGGTGTTGACCGACCCGACCAGGGCGTTGCGCAGGCTGATCGTGCCGTAGTTGGCACCGCCGAAGTTGGAGACGCCGCGCGTCTCCCACTCATCACCGGTCGGGAAGCGCGTGGGGCTGTTGCCCGGCAGCTGCAGGGACGGCGAGAAGCCGATCTCGAGCGCCGTGGCCATCACCAGCGGCTTCCAACCCGACCCGGGCTGCCGTCGACCCTGGGTGGCGAAGTTGAACTGCTCGGTGTCGAAGTCGGTGCCCCCGAAGATGGCGCGGATCTGACCGGTCCGTGGGTCGACGCTGGCCAGCGCGGCGGTGAGGGAGGGGTCGGGGAAGTAGCTGAGGACGACCTCCTCAGCGATCTCCTGCAGCCTGGGGTCGAAGGAGGTGTGGATCTCCAGGCCCCCGTTCAGCAGCACGTCGTTGCGCTCCAGGCGGTCCGCCCCGAAGGCCTCGAGCGTGTAGAACTCCTGCTTGACGGCCTCGGCGATGTAGGGGTCGTTGGGGACCTCGATCACGCGGGGTGCGATCTGCAGCGGGGTCTGCAGCTGGGCCTGCAGGTCCTCGGGTGCCAGCCACCCCTCCTGGACCATCGCCCGCAGCGTGGCGTCGCGACGTCGCACCGCGATCTCGGGGTAGCTGCGCGGGTCCGTGGCGCCGGGTGAGCGGATCTGCCCGGCGAGGGTCGCGGCCTCGGCCGCCGTCAGCTGGTCGACCGGCTTGTCGAAGTACTCCTCCGCAGCAGCCGCGATGCCGTACGCGCCGCCACCGAAGTACACCTGGTTGAGGTAGCGCTCGAGGATCTCCTCCTTCGTCAGCTGTGCCTCCAGGGCACGGGCGAAGGCGATCTCGGTCACCTTGCGCTGCAGGGAGATCTCGTCACCCACCTCGCTCTTGGCGAGCTGCTGGGTGATCGTGGAGCCACCCTGGCTGACACCGCGGCTGCGGATGTTGGACAGGAGGGCGCGGCCGAAGCCCTCGGCGTCGAAGCCGTCGTGCTCCCAGAAGCGCCGGTCCTCGGCCGCGATGATCGCGTTCTGCACGACGGGCGGCACCTCGTCGAGGGACACGACCGTCCGGTCGACCTCGTCGTGGAGGACCGCGATGATGCTGCCGTCGGCGGCGTAGACGGTGGACGTCTGGTCCAGCCCGGCCAGCTGGACGTCCGGCGGCACCTGGATGCCGAAGCCGACGCTGTTGGCCAGGCCGGCCGCAGCGGGCGCCACCACCAGGGACGCGACCCAGCCGATCACCAGGAAGCCTGCGACGAGTCCCGCCACGAGCCCCCCGGTCCGCAGGAGCAGGAGGGCGCCGGTGCGGCCGATGGCCGGGGCGCGGTCGGACGGCGGGGTTGGACTGCTGGAGGGCATGGGATCACTTGGTCGCTGCGGGCTGGCCACGGGGCCGCGTGGTGCGCGTCCCGAGACCCTATTCTCACACGCTCTGCCCCGGATCTCTGCACAGCACACGTGGCGCTTCGGCGGGCCGGGCGTGCACGGGCGACTACGCTGACCGACGGTGGTCGATCGTCTTGAACGTCTCGTCAACCTCGTGATCGCGCTGCGTGAGACCCGGCGCCCGCTGACCGTGGAGCAGATCAACGAGAAGGTCGCCGGCTACGGCGGCCACCGTGACGATGCCTGGCGTCGGATGTTCGAGCGGGACAAGGCCGACCTGCGGGACCTGGGCGTGCCGCTGCGGACCGAGCGCCTGGACCGGTTCGACGAGACCCTGGGCTACCGCATCGCGCCCGACGACTACGACCTGCACTCGGTCCAGCTGGACCCGGCGGAGCTGACCGCGCTGGCCCTCGCCGTGCAGCTGACCGGGCTGGCCGACGACGCGGCCCCGGCGCTGGACAAGCTGGCGGTCGACGCCGGTCTGGCCGGCGAGCAGCGGGCGGTGCGCCGCCTGCCGCTGGCCCTGGGACTGGACGCGCCGAACCGGACGGTGCTGACCGAGGCGCTGACGACCCGCCGTCGGGTCTCCTTCGTCTACCGCAAGGTCGCCGACGACGCGACCACCGCGGCGCGGCGACGGGTCGCACCCCATGCGCTGCTGCACCACCGCGGCCGCTGGTACCTGCGGGGCGTCGACACCGACCGTCGTGCCGAGCGCACGTTCCGGCTGGACCGCATCGAGGGCTCCGTGAAGCTGCTGGGTGAGCCCGGTGAGGTCGAGATCCCCGACACCCCGCCCGATCCGCGCGACGTCGTCCCCGGTGCGGCGGGACGCCCTGTGGACGCGGTCGTGCTGGCTGACGAGGGCAGCGCCTGGGCGGTCGCCCGACGGGCCCGGGGCGAGGGCAGCCCGGTGGAGGGACGGGAGGGCTGGCGTCGCTTCGTCCTGCAGGTCCGTGACGGCGAGGAGCTGCTGGGCTGGCTGTCGGAGATGGGCACCGGGGTCGAGCTGGTCGCCCCGCCGGACCTGCGGGCCCGCATGGTCCTGCACCTGAAGGGCGTGCTGGCCACATGAACCCGACCCTGACCCGGCTGCGGCGGATCCTGGTGATGGTGCCGTGGCTGCTGGAGCACCCCGGAGCGGGCGTCGAGGAGGTCGCGGCCCGCTTCGACGTCACGGTCGAGGACGTCCTTGACGACCTCGACGTCCTGGGGTACTGCGGGCTGCCGGGCTACGGCGGCGGTGACCTGATCGAGGCGTCGGTCAGCGGCGGGCAGGTGGTCGTACGCATGGCCGAGTTCTTCGCCCGCCCGCTGGCCCTGTCCATGCGCGAGGGGCTCTCGCTGCTGCTCGCAGGCCGTGCGGCCCGTGCCAGCGGGGTCCTGGGCGAGGACCTCAGCGACGGCCCCCTCAGCACCGCCATCGCCAAGCTGGAGGACCATCTGGGGGCCCAGGCGGAGGTGCCCGTGGCCCTGGACGTCGAGGCGGGCGGCGCCGACGTGCTGTCGCAGCTGTGGCCCGCGGTCCGCGACCGGCGGCTGGTGCACCTGGTCTACCGCTCGTCATCCAAGGACGAGACGACCAGCCGAGCGGTCGAGCCCTGGACGCTGCGGTCGGTCGGCGGCGCCTGGTACCTGCAGGGGTTCTGCCGGTCGGCGAAGGCCCAGCGATCGTTCCGGCTGGACCGCATCCTGCAGATCGAGGTGGGGGAGGAGCGCGTCACCGCACCGCCGGAGGAGGAGGTCGGTCCACCCGTCTACCGTCCGTCGCCACACGATCCCCGTGTCGTCGTCGAGGTGGCGCCGCGGGCCACGTGGATCTCCGACCGCGTCGTGCTGGACGACCGCGCACCGGCGGCCGACGGCTGGACCAGGCTTGAGTTCCGCGCCGCGACGCTGGACTGGGCGGTCCGCCTGGTCATGCGGCTGGGGGAGGGGGCCCGGGTCGTCGAGCCGCCTGATCTGGCCCGCATGGTGGCCGAACGGGCTACGGCAGTACTAGCCCTGTATGACCATGGGACTGGTCCGAACTGACCGTTTGTCGGCTCAGGCCTTGCACAGACCTCAAGCCGAGGCCGATGGGGACCGATCAATGGGGCAGACGGTTCGTGGTGGCACCACCACGGAGCGTAGGAACTCCCTCCCCCCGACCTGTGTGAAGGAACCCACCATGACGACCATCAAGGCGACCTGCCCCACATGTGGCGAAGTGGCGCTGACCCCCGACGACATCGAGCTCCGCGTCGACGAGTCCGGCTCGGACAGTTCCTTCTACGGCTTCGCCTGCCCCCGCTGTGACGCCGACGTCCGCAAGCCGGCCGACGAGCGGGTCGTGCGGCTCCTCGTCAGCGGCGGTGTCCCGGCCCTCCCCGTCGTCGCAGAGCCCGTCCGGGTGCGGCTGCGTGACCGGTTCAGCCACGCGAAGCTGACCCACGACGACCTGCTGGACTTCCACCAGACCCTGCAGGGTGACGCCTGGTTCGACCGTCTGCTGGACCAGGTGGCCTGAGCCCACCTGCCCCGTGTCCCGACGCCCGCCGATCCGGCGGGCGTCGTCGTGTGTGGAGCGTCACGTCGTGATCACCGAGTCGTTGCACTGGGCGTACACTCGACGCTGTCGTCCCGCACCCCGATGGACGGCCACACCAACAAGGACCTCGTCATGAGCCTCGGCGCACCTGAAATCATCGGCATCATCGTGCTGGCACTCCTGCTCTTCGGCAGCCGCAAGCTCCCCGAGCTGGGCAGCTCGGTCGGCAAGACCATCACCAACTTCAAGCAGGGGATGGCAGAGGCCAAGGACGAGACGTCCGAGTCCGACACCTCGGACTCCACCCCGGCCGACAAGGCCTGACCGCTCGTCCGACGGTGGCCAGGGGCTGACCCCTGCGCGCCCTGACGTCTGCGCACATGACCGCAACCACGGACCCACCCGCATCCTCCGACGACGACTACGTCGGCGAGGAGATGACGCTGTGGGAGCACCTCGGCGAGCTCCGCTCGCGCCTGTTCAAGGCCGCGCTCGGGTTCACCGTGTTCTTCGTGGTGGGCTTCATGCTGAACGACGTGGTCGGCGCGATCCTGACCAGCCCGTACTGCAACCTGCCGTCCGAGCTGCGGATCACCGGCCAGCTCGTCGACGGCAACGACAGCTGCAAGCTGATCTTCACCGACGTGCTCGGCGCGTTCGTCGTCAGGATCAAGTCGGCGCTGGTCGTGGCCGTCACCTTCGGCGGCCCGATCGTCTTCTACCAGCTGTGGGCGTTCATCGTGCCCGGGCTGAAGGCGAAGGAGAAGAAGTACGCCGCGCCGTTCGTCATCCTGAGCCAGCTGCTGTTCATCGGCGGCGCCGTGTTCAGCTTCGTGGTGATCCCCAAGGGGCTCGAGTTCCTGCTGAACTTCGGCGGCGACGAGTACGTGTCGTTCCTCGACGCCGACAGCTACCTGACGTTCCTGTTGCGAACGATGATCGCCTTCGGGATCGCCTTCGAGTACCCGCTGATCATCGCGATCCTGGTGCTGATGGGCGTCGTCACCCACGCGACGCTGAAGGAGTACCGGCGACACGCCTTCTTCGCTGCCTTCGTCGCCGCCGCCGTCATCACCCCCTCGCAGGACCCGTTCACCATGTGCGTCATGGCCCTGCCGCTCGCGCTGTTCTACGAGATCTGCATCGTGTTCGCCCGCCTGGTCGAGCGGGCGCGCCGTCGTGCCGGAGACGGTGCTGCGGCGTGACGGCCGACCACCTGGGGCAGTTCGAGGCGCGCTTCGACTTCCCCCTCGACCACTTCCAGCGCAGCGGCATCAGCGCCCTGATCGAGGGACGCAGCGTCCTCGTGGCCGCGCCGACCGGGGCCGGCAAGACGCTGGTCGGCGAGTTCGCGCTGTGGCTGGCGATGCAGCGCGGCCAGAAGGCCTTCTACACCACGCCGATCAAGGCGCTGTCCAACCAGAAGTTCAACGACCTGCGCGCCATCCACGGTGACGAGAACGTCGGGCTGCTGACCGGGGACAACTCCATCAACGGCGAGGCACCGCTGGTCGTCATGACCACCGAGGTGCTGCGGAACATGCTCTACGAGCGGTCCTCGACCCTGACGGGTCTGGCGTTCGTCGTGCTCGACGAGGTGCACTACCTCGGTGACGTCAGCCGTGGGGCGGTGTGGGAGGAGGTCATCATCCAGCTGCCCGCCTCCGTCAGCGTGGCGGCCCTGTCGGCGACCGTCAGCAACGCCGAGGAGTTCGGTGCGTGGCTGGCCGACGTCCGCGGTGGGTGCGACGTCATCATCTCCGAGCTGCGCCCCGTCCCCCTGGAGCACCACTACGCCGTCAACGACCGCCTGCTGCCGGTGTTCCGGTCCGGGGCGAAGGGCGCCGGCGGCCGGAAGGCCGACGAGGACGACGAGACGAAGGCCCGGCAGGCCCGCGGCGGCCGTCCCAACCCCGAGATCCTGATGATGGAGCGGCGTGCGGGGACCCGGAACCGCGTGACGGGCAAGGGCCGTCGGGTGTCGTCGGGCGAGAAGCTGCGCGCGCCGCGCCGCACCGACCTGACGCTGATGCTGGCCGACCGCAAGTGGCTGCCGGCGATCACGTTCATCTTCAGCCGTCAGGCTTGCAACGACGCCGTGGACCAGGTGGTCGGGTCGGGGACGGTCCTCACCAGCGCCGAGGAGCGACGCCAGATCCGGCAGGTCGTCGACCGCCGCACGGCCGAGCTGCCCGCAGAGGACCTCGAGGTGCTGGGCTACGGCGCGTGGGCCCACGCCCTCGAGCGTGGCATCGCCGCGCACCACGCGGGCATGGTCCCGGTGTTCAAGGAGACCGTCGAGGAGCTGTTCGCCGCCGGTCTGGTGAAGATGGTCTTCGCGACCGAGACCCTCGCCCTCGGCATCAACATGCCCGCGCGCACCGTCGTGATCGAGCGGCTCGAGAAGTGGAACGGGCAGCGGCATCAGCTGCTGACCCCGGGGCAGTTCACGCAGCTGACCGGCCGCGCCGGCCGGCGTGGGCTGGACAGCCTGGGGCACGCCGTCGTCGGCTACCAGCGGGACGTGGACTTCGCGACCGTCGCCGGGCTCGTGGGCCGTCGCACCGAGCCGCTGATCAGCCAGTTCGCACCGTCCTACAACATGGCGGTCAACCTGCTGCGCCGACCCGCCCCCGCCGACCCCGACGTCAGCCGGGTCGACCAGGCCGTCGAGCTGCTGGAGCGGTCCTTCGCCCAGTTCCAGGCCGACGGCCAGTCCGCCGGACGGATCGAGGAGATCCAGAAGAACCGCCAGGCGCTGGCCGGGTACGCACGGCACCTGCACAGCGAGGCCGGCGACTTCGGTGAGTACTGGGCCATCCGCCGCGAGCTGTCACGCATCGAGAGCGAGGGTGCGCGCAACCGCAAGGCCCGTCGCACCCAGGCCGTCGAGGCCGCCATCGACAGCCTGCGACCGGGGGACGTCATCGCCCTTGACAGCGGACGCCGGGGCGCACCGCGGCTGGCCGCGGTGATCGCGCTGTCCAGCTCGAAGTCGGGGACCCCGCTGGCGACCGTGGTGACGGACGAGCGCAAGTCCAGCCGGGTCGGGCCCCGGGAGTTCGACCGGCCCCCGGTTCCCGTCGGCTTCGTCCGGCTGCCCACCACGGGCAGCCACCGGCAGCCTGCCTACCGCAAGGCCGTCCAGCGCTCGTTGTTCGACGTCACGCCCGCCTCGGACGGCCGGGGTCCGGGCGAGACGCCCGACCCGGCGGTCGCGCACCAGGTGGCCGAGCTGCGCGAGCGCATGAAGGCCCACCCGGTGCACGCCGACCCCCGGCTGGGCGAGGTCGAGGTGTGGGCCCGCCGACACGACGAGCTGCAGGACAAGACCGATCGTCTGGAACGGTCGTTGCGGCACCGGACCCGCAGCCTGGTCACCCGGTTCACACGCATCGTGCGGCTGCTCGAGCAGCTGGGCTACCTGGACGACCAGCCCGCCCCCACCGAGGAGGGACGCCGTCTGGCGGGGCTGTACGCCGAGACCGACCTGGTGCTCGCCGAGTGCCTGCGCTGGGGCGTCTTCGACGGTCTGACCGCACCCGAGCTGGCCTCGCTGGCCACGGTCTTCACGTTCCAGTCCCGCAGCCCCGAGCCGTCCGTCGCGCGGATCCCCACGACCCGGCTGGAGGATGCGGTCGACGCCGTCGAGGGACACCTGCAGCGCATCGTGGACCTGGAGACCGAGCACGGCCTGCCCTCGACGCGTGACCTGGACGCCGGCCTGATGGGCGTGGTGTACCGGTGGGCCAGCGGATCCGACCTGGACCGCGCGCTGGGCACCAGCGACCTGACCCCCGGCGACTTCGTCCGCTCGGTCAAGATGGTCGCCGATCTGGTGCGCCAGATCCGCGACGCCAGCGACGGCGCGGTGGCCGCCGTGGCCCGCGAGGCGAACGCGTCGCTGCTGCGCGGGGTGGTCGCGTACTGACGACGATCGGGTGGGGCCGTACCCTTCGGCGTCCATGAGTCACCCGTTCGGCACGCTGCACCTGATCGTCAACCCGCGCTCGGGCTCGGGGTCCGCCCGCAAGGCCGTCCCGGAGCTGACCCGGCTGCTGGACGCCGAGGGCATCGCCCACGAGGTGCACACCACGCGCGGACGGGGTGATGCCACCGCCATCGCGCGACGTCTGGTCGAGGGCGAGGGCCGCTACATCGCGGCCGTCGGTGGTGACGGGACGGTCCACGAGGTCGTCAACGGGCTGCTGCACCACGACGGGACCGCCGTCCGTTCCGACGCCGTGCTGGCCGTGATCAGCGCCGGGTCGGGCGGGGACTTCGCCCGCACCTACGGGCTGGACCGGCCCGTCGACCGGCTGGTCCGACGCCACCTGGCGACGACCGACACCCTGTCGCTGGACGTGGGCCGGGTCGTTTACGCCGCCACGGGCACCGGTGAGGAGACCCAGCGCTTCTTCGTCAACATCGCCGAGGTCGGCTGGGGTGCCGAGGTGGTGCGCCGGGCCGAGCGCCTGCCGCGGTTCATCGGACGGGTCCGCTACCTGCTGGCGGCCTACGGGGCCATCAGGGCCGTCAACCGGCAGGAGGTGACCCTGGACCTGGGGAAGGTCCAGCCGCACGTCCCCCTCGTCGAGCTCGTCGTGGCCAACGGTCAGTTCTTCGGCGGTGGGATGAAGGTCGCCCCGCGCGCGCTGCCCGACGACGGCCTGTTCAACGTCCTGGCCTTCACCGGAAACCGCAGCCAGGTCTTCACGCTCTCGCCGAAGCTGTACCAGGGGGAGCACCTGCCCAACCCCCAGATCGCGGAGTGGCAGTCCGAGACCGTGTCGCTGGCCCCCGCCGACCCGATGCTGGTCGAGGCCGACGGTGAGCTGCTGGGCACGACGCCGGCCGCGTTCGACGTCATCCGGCGTCCCCTGACCCTCAAGATCTGATGGGGGCCCCCGTCGCCGCGGGGCTCGTGCTGGGTTGGCTCGCCGACCGGGCCCTCGGGGACCCGCAGCGGTTCCACCCGGTCGCCGGCTTCGGTCGTGCCGCCTCGCGGCTGGAACGGACCCTGTACGCCGACGACGTCGGCCGCGGCGCCGTCCTCGCCGTCACCGCCGTGTCGCTGCCGACGGCCGCGACGTGGACGGTGCAGCGCCGGCTCGACGGTGCCCGTCTGGCGGTCCTGACCGCGGTCATGACATGGGCCGCCGTGGGCGGTCGCCAGCTCGGCGACGTGGCCATCCGCATCGCTGACCGCATCGAGGCGGATGATCTGGACGCCGCCCGTGCCTGGCTGCCGTGGATGGTCGGGCGGGACCCGCAGGGCCTGGACGCCGACGGCATCGTCCGGGCGGTCGTTGAGTCCGTCGCCGAGAACACCTCCGACGCCGTCGTGGGGCCGCTGGTGTGGGGTGCCGTCGCCGGCCCTGCCGGGGTCGTGGCGTTCCGGGCCGTCAACACGCTGGACGCCATGGTCGGGCACCGGTCGTCCCGGTACGCACGGTTCGGCACGGTCGCCGCCCGTCTGGACGACGTGGCAGGCCTGGTGCCGGCCCGCCTGACCGCGCTGCTCACGGTGGGGCTGGCCCCGCTGGTCGGCGGCTCGCCGCGCGAGGCGCTGCGCGCC
>JBFKGB010000035.1:0-14253 GCA_041633535.1 Euzebya sp.
GCCCAGCACCACAGCAGCCGCCGCAACAGCGAGGGGTACCTGAAGACCCCCGCGGCGATGGCCCGGGTGTTCAGCGAACGGCCTGACGCGCTGACCAACACCATGTGGGTGGCGCAGCAGTGCCACGTCGACATCGGGCTGGGGCGGCTGCGCGTCCCCGACTTCGTCTCGCCCGACGGCGGCACCGACGGGGATGGCGACAGCGACCCGGAGTGGGCGCTGACCGAGCTGCGTCGCCGCTGCGAGCACGGCCTGCACGAGCGGTTCCCGGTGGTGACCGCGACCCACACCGACCTGCTGGACCGCGAGATGGCGATGGTCCGACGGCTGGGGCTGGCGCCCTACTTCCTGACCGTCGCCCAGATCATGGTCCGCATCCGCGACAAGGGGATCCTGGCGGCCTGCCGGGGCTCGGCGGCGGGCTCGCTGATCACCTACGCGCTGCGGATCTCCGACGTCGACCCGGTCGCCCACGACCTGGCGTTCGAGCGGTTCATGAACCCCTACCGCGACGAGCTGCCCGACATCGACATCGACGTCGAGGCGGCCCGACGTGAGGACATCTACCGCGACCTGCTGTCGACCTACGGCGAGGACCGGGTGGCCTGCGTGGCGATGGTCGAGACGTTCAAGGCCCGCATGGGCATCCGGGAGGTCGGCAAGGCCCTGGGCATCCCGGCGGGCGAGATCGACTACATCGCCAAGGCCTTCCCGCACGTCCGTGCCGGCGACGTCCGACCGGCGCTGGCCCACCTGCCCGAGCTGCAGGGCCTCAACATCGACGCGGGCCACCTGAAGCTGCTGTTCGACGTGGTCGAGCGGATGGACGGCTTCCCCCGTCACATCGCGCTGCACCCGTGCGGGATCCTGCTGGCGGACCGGACGCTGCGCGACGTCGTGCCGATGGAGCGGTCGGCCGCAGGCTTCGCGATGGCGCAGTACGACAAGGACGACATCGAGGGGCTGGGGCTGTGCAAGCTCGACGTCCTGGCCGTCCGGATGCTGTCCAGCATGGCGCACTGCACCGACCAGGTGCGCCGCACCAGGGGCGCCGACGTCGACTTCGACACCATCGGCTGGGCCGACCCCGACACCTACGAGCTGATCCAGTCGACCCGGACCCTCGGGATGTTCCAGATCGAGTCGCCGGGGCAGCGCGAGCTGGTCGGGAAGTTCCAGCCCGAGCACATCAGCGACCTCGTCGTCGACATCTCGCTGTTCCGGCCGGGCCCGGTCAAGGGCGACATGATCAAGCCGTTCCTGCGCCGCCGTCACGGCCAGGAGGCCACCGGCGTCCCCCACCCGATCCTGGACCGGGCGCTGGGCGAGACCTTCGGCGTGATCGTCTACCACGAGCAGGTCATGCGGGCGGTCGCCGCGGTGACCGGCTGCGACCTTGCCGAGGCCGACCTGGTCCGTCGCCGGCTGGGGGACCCCACCCAGGTCGAGATGCTCGAGCGGTGGATCAAGGACGGTGCGGCCCAGCGGGGGGTGCCCGCCGACGTCGCCGACTGGCTGTGGACCGCGCTGGCCCAGTTCGCCTCCTTCGGGTTCTGCAAGGCCCATGCGGCGGCGTTCAGCGTGCCGACGTACCGGTCGGCGTGGCTCAAGTCCCACTACCTGCCGGAGTTCATGGCCGGGGTGCTGACCCACGACCCGGGCATGTACCCGCGACGGCTGATCCTCGAGGACGCCCGCCAGTTCGGCGTGGCGATCCTGCCGCTGGACGTCAACGCCTCCGCCAGCGACTACACCGTGGAGATCATCCGGGAGGACGAGGCGTACCGGCTGCTGGGGGTCGATGCACGACCCGACGACGGCTGGACGCCCCGCGGTTGGACCCGTGACGCCGACGGTCGGCTGGTGCCGCCGGCCGGGTTCGACAAGGGCGCGGCCGAACCGGGATGGCGCTACGGCATCCGGCTGGGGCTGCAGGACGTCGAGCGGATCACCGAGCCGATGATCGAGTCGCTGCTGCTGGGTCGCCCCTTCACCTCGGTGGAGGACCTGCGGCTGCGGTCGGCGCTGTCACAGCCCGTCGCGGAGTCCCTGACCCATGCCGGCGCCCTGGACGTCATCGGCGGTGTCAGCGCCGAGGAACAGCGGGCACGCAAGTCACGACGGGACCTGCTGCTGGAGGTCAGCGAGCGCTGGAGCGGCCTGACCCGCCACCGGGTCAGCCGTCCCGACCAGCCCCAGCAGCTGGGGCTGCTGGAGCCCCAGGAGTCCGCCGGCCTGCCCGAGTACCGCCCCAGCGACCGGGTCCGGGCCGAGCTGGAGGTCACCGGGCTGGACGCCAGCCGGCACGTCATCTCCTTCTACGACACCCTCCTGGACACCCTGGAGGTGACCCGCGCCGCCGACCTGCTGGACTGCCGTGAGAACCAGACCGTCCGCATCGCCGGTGTGAAGGTCGCCACGCAGACGCCACCGGTCCGCTCGGGGCAGCGGGTGATCTTCCTGTCGCTGGACGACTCCACCGGGATCGGGGACGCCACCTTCTTCGAGTCCGTCCACACCGACTGCGCCTGGACGGTGTTCCACACCTGGCTGCTGGTGGTCGAGGGACGGGTCCACCGCAGCGGCCGACGCGGCGTGTCGCTGACCGCCACGAAGGCGTGGGACCTGCGGCGGCTGATGACGGCCTGGCAGGAGGGCTGGCTCGCCCAGGCGATGGGGGAGGGGGGACGGGCCCCGCAGCAGACCACGGCTGCCACGTCGGCCCGTCGGGACTCCGACGGGGCGCCGTCGGAGGGGATCCGGGGCGCCCCCGGCAGGTCGGGCCTGCGGCTGCCGCACCGGCCCGGCGAGCACCTGGAGATGGTGCGCACGGTGCCCTTCGGCGGCGCCGGGCCCGCTGCGGCACGACGGCATGCCGTCGCTGCCGACGCCGGTGCGGCGCAGCCGGTGGACCCCTCGGCCCGCCGGGCGGTGCCACCGGGGTACGGGGACCCGCGGGTGGCCACCCAGCAGCTGACCGCCGCCGCCGAGGAGGCCGCACCGGGCCTGGTCAACGGCAAGCCGCTGGCGGACCAGCGCTGGCACCAGCACCCCGGCCTGCCGGTGGGTGCCCCGACCCGGTTCGCACCCAACGGCACGACCTGGGCCGACCCGGCTGGCCGTCACCCGGGCGTGGACTCCCAGGACACCAAGCGGCTGTCCCGCAACGATCCACGCCACCCCGACCACCAGCCCGTCGACCCCGACCACGACCGCACGCCCGACCGTGACCGCCAGACCGACCCGCCGCCAGACCGCCAGACCACCCCGCACCCCGAGCCGCCCCGCAAGCTGTGGCACTCCTCGGCCGGATCGGCGGGACGATGACCGCCCGTCCGCACCGTCCACGCCGGCAGGGACCCCGCCGCTGGACCCGGGTCCCTCCGACGGGACCGCGGCGGTCAGCCGGCGGCGGTGACGACGGGCGCGGCGCGCAGCGTCACGGTGACGGTCGTGCCCCGACCCGGGACGGTGTCGACGTCGACACGACCACCGTGCGCCTCCGCGAGCGCCTGCACGACGTACAGGCCCAGGCCCAGACCGCCGCGGTCGTAGGGGTCGGGCCCCCGACCGAACCGTTCCATCACCGTCTCGACCTCGAACCCGACCAGGCCGGCCCCGCCGTCGCTGACCGACAGGGCCACCCCGGTGTCGGTCGTGCGCAGCCCGATGTGCACCTCGGTGCCGTTGGGGCAGAACTTCGCGCAGTTGCCCAGCAGGTTGTCCAGGATCCGGCGCACCGCGTCGGTGTCGACCATCCGCTGGACCCCCTCGGGCACCGTCACCGAGATCGGGTGGGTCGGCAGCGCGCGCCCCAGGTCCTCGGCCATGTCGCGCACCTCGGCGCCGACGTCGACGGCCCGTGGGGCCACGACCAGCCCGCCCTGCACCATCCGCGAGCTGTCCAGCAGGTTCTCGATCAGCTGGTCCAGCCGCCACCCCTGCCCACGGGCGATCTCGGCGCACTCCACGATCTGCTCGGGGACCATCATGTCGCCGCGCTTCGCCATGGTGGCCATCAGCCCGATCATCGAGGTCAGCGGCGTCCGCAGCTCGTGGGTCACCAGGGTCAGGAACTCATCCCTCGCGCGGCTCTCCTCCAGCAGCCGGCTGACGTTGTCCAGCTGCTGACCGTGCGCCTTCGCGTTCGTGATGGCACCGGCCGCTGCGTCACCGAAGACGTCCATGCTGCGCTGGTCCAGCTCGGTGAACGGACGGCGGTCCTCGTCGGCCTGCACGGTGATCACGCCGACCAGGGCGCCGCGCACCTCCATGGGCACGACCAGGGTGCGGCCGTCGCCGGCGTCGCGGCCACCGATGCCACCTGCGCAGGCCAGCAGGCCTGCGCGGCGGCTGCGACGCCGGCCCGGGTCGGTGGCGACCAGCCCCGCGGACAGCCGGTGGGTCCCGCCGACGACGCCGTCGCTGGCCCCGGCCGTCGCGGCGACGACCAGGCGGTCGTCGTGGTCGGCGTCGACCAGCAGGATCGTGACCCCCCTGGCGTCCAGCAGCGTCAGCGCCGAGTCGGCGATCTGGTCCAGCACGACGTCCAGGTGCAGCGCGGAGTTCATGGCCCTGGTCGCACGGATCAGGATGTTGAGCTCCTCGACCCGGTCCACCAGCGAGCGGGTCAGCGCCTGCTCCTCCAGCAGCAGCGCCGTCAGGCGTCGCAGCGACACCTCTCGCTCCGCCACGTAGCCCATGACGGTGACCAGCACGCCGGCCAGGCCCAGCTGCACGTTGCGTCGGGACAGCACGTCCCGCAACGGACCGTCGTCGACCAGCCCCTGCCACAGCTCGGTCCCTGCCACCACCACGACGGCAGGCACCACGACGGCCACCAGCAGGGACAGGCCCCACAGCTGCGCCCGACGTCGGTCGACGTCGGCAAGGCGCGGCAGCTGGCGGTCACGCAGACCGGCGGTCCGCGCCAGCGCGCGTGCCGTGTCCGACGGACCCGGCGCCGACGACACAGGTGGGTGCTCTGCGAGCGCTGCGGTGGACATCACCCTGGGTATCGGTCACCACCTGTGCGTTCTGTAGACGAAAACCGGAGGGCGACACGATCGTCGCACGAGGGCAGGCTTGGAGGTGTGGTGGACAGGGCCGACGACGAGCTGAGGGACCGGACCCCGGTCCCCGACGAACCGATCCTGCACGTCGACATGGACGCCTTCTACGCCTCGGTCGAGGTGCGCCGACGTCCTGAGCTGGCAGGCCGGGTCGTGCTGGTGGGTGGCGCCGGTGGGCGGGGCGTCGTCGCCAGCGCCTCCTACGAGGGACGGGCCCTCGGCATCCACTCGGCGATGCCGATGGCACGGGCGCTGCGGCTGTGCCCCGACGCCGCTGTCATCAGCCCCGACTTCGACAGCTACCACGAGGTGTCGGGGCAGATCCGTGAGATCTTCCACAGCTACACCCCGCTGGTCGAGCCGTTGTCGCTGGACGAGGCGTTCCTGGACGTCCGCGGCAGCGTCCGCCTGTTCGGTCCCCCCGAGACGATCGGCGCCGAGATCCGCCGGCGGATCCGCGACGAGCTGTCGCTGCCGGCCAGCGTGGGCGTGGCACCGAACAAGTTCCTGGCCAAGCTCTGCTCGGGCAAGGCCAAGCCGGACGGTCTGCTGCACCTGCGGCGGGCCCAGGTCGCCGACTACCTGCAGCCCCTGCCCGTCCGTGACCTGTGGGGCGTCGGCGCCAAGACCGCCGAGCGTCTCGAGCGCTTCGGTGTCCGCACGGTCGGTGACCTGCAGCAGCTGCCCGGCGACACGCTGCGCCGGCTGGTCGGTGAGGCGACGGCACCCCAGCTGGCCTCGCTGGCACGCGGCGAGGACCGGCGCGTGGTCGTGACCGCCCATGCCACCAAGGGCATGAGCGCCGAGGAGACCTTCGACGCCGACGTCGACGACCCCGAGGTGCTGCGCCGCGAGCTCCTGCGTCTGAGCGAGCGCGTCAGCCGTCGGCTGCGGCGCAGCGGCAGCGCCGGCAGGACCGTCACGCTGAAGCTGCGGTACGCCAGCTTCCAGACGGTGACGCGGTCGCGGACCCTGCCGCAGCCCGTCGACGACTCGACCTCGCTGTACCAGGAGGCGGGCCGGCTGCTGGACGGTCTGCGGCTGCAGCGTGTCAGGGTCCGGCTGATCGGCCTGGGTGTCAGCAACCTGGTCCCCGGTGATGCGGCACGCCAGCTGAGCCTGACCCATGACGACCGCTGGCAGCAGATCGAGCGTGCCGCCGACCGGGCCCGTGACCGGTTCGGCGACGGCGTCCTCACCCGCGGCTCCCTGCTGCACGACGACGACGACCGCCTGCGTCGTGGGACCGCCGACGACGACGCGATGACCGAGGACCGCTGAGCTTTGGGCTGGGCGGTCCGCCCCGCTACGTTGCACGTCCACCTGCTGTCTGGAGCATCCGAATGAGCGACCGCGTCATCTTCACCGTCGGCGACGACCGCGTCGGCGTCGTCACCCTGAACCGGGCCGACAAGCTGAACGCCATGGACCAGGCGCTCTTCGACGGGCTGCACGACGCCACCGCCTCGGCGCAGGCCGCCATCGAGGCCGGCGACGTCCGGGCGGTCCTCATCCGGGCCGAGGGACGCGCGTTCTCCTCGGGCCTGGACGTCAGCATCTTCGGGGGCCAGCTGTCCGGCGCACCCGACGACGACTGGATCGCCCACCTGCAGCAGGCCTTCACCGGGCTGGAGGACCTGGCCGTCCCCGTCGTGGCCGCCGTCCAGGGCGCGGCGTTCGGTGGTGGCTGCCAGCTGGCGCTCGCCGCACACCTGCGCCTTGCCGCTCCCGACGCCCAGCTGGCGCTGCTGGAGGCCAAGTGGGGGATCATCCCCGACCTGGGCGGGCTGACCCGTCTGCCCCGCCTGATCGGCATGGGCCGGGCCACCGACATGGCGATGACGGCGCGGACCGTGGACGCCGCGACCGCCCTGTCCTGGGGGCTCGTGGACCAGGTGGTCGACGGCGACCTCGACGCCACGGCCCGCGAGTACGCCGCTGCGCTGGCCGCCGGACCGACCCTTGCGATCGGTGCCGTCCCTGCACTGCTGCGTCAGTCGTTCGTGACCGGTCGGGACGAGATGCTGGCTGCCGAGCGGGCCTACCAGCAGCGCTGCCTGGGCTCCGCGGACTTCGTCGAGGCCGCGACCGCCGCATTCCAGCGCCGCGAGCCGCGCTTCACCGGCCGCTGACCGGCCCCACAGGGGTGAAGCCTGCTGCGCCGGGGCACCTTGTGATCCACAATCGAGTCGAGACCGTCGTGCCACACGAGCGGTCCCTCATTGTAGAATCCAGTTCCGACCCACAGCGCGGAGTCCCGATGCCACTGTCCGACCGCGAACAGCAGATCCTCTCCCAGATCGAGTCACAGCTCGCGAGCGAGGATCCGAAGTTCGCGCGCACGGTCGGCACCGCTCCACGGACCCCCGGCCAGATCCGGCTGCGCTACGGCATCGCCGGCTTCGTCATCGGCATGGTGATGCTCCTCGGCATCTTCCAGTCGATCGCCTGGGGCTTCCTGGGCGTCGCGCTGATGTTCATCAGCGCCGTCACGGTGCTGAACCAGCTGAAGCACCTGGGCGAGGACCGCGCCCGAGACCTGGGCGGGCAGCTCAAGGGCGGTTTCAGCCGTTACATGGAGGGGCGGCAGCGCCACACCGACGACGAGGCCTGACCGCCCGCCGTCGGGTCAGCGCGCCAGCAGGGACCGCAGCTCGACCAGCGCCTTGCGCCAGCGGGTCAGGTGCCGGGTCATGCGTTCCTCCAGGGCCGTCGCGGCCTCCTCGGCCTGGGCCGCCTCGGCCCCGGTGACCGCGGGGGCGTAGACGGCCCGCGTGGCGGGCCGCGCCAGGGTCAGGGCCGAGGCATGCCCGTGCCCGATGCGGCCCAGGTACTCCTCGTCGGTCTCGGACGGCACGCGCGGGTGCCCCATGGCCCGGCCCAGCCGTTCGACACGGGCGCGCGCCCGGTCGATGCGGACCTCCGGCGGCACGGTGCCTCCCTCGTCGCGACGTGACCGGACCAGGACGACGGCGGCCACCCCGCCGACGGTGACCAGCGACAGCAGCAGCACCCACGGGAGAACCCGCGGACCGGTCGTGCCCGGAGCACCGGCCTGGGGGACCGCGGTCGGCGTCATGGCCAGCGGGTCCTGCCGGTCCAGCGGCGGCGTCGGCCGCACGTCGTTGAGGTCCCCAGGGCCCACCGGGTCGGCGGGGGTGCCGGCGGTGCCGGCCTGCTGGGCCTGGGTCAACGACGGCACGACGGCGGTGGAGGAGGTGACCAGGACGTTGCCGTCGGTCCGGGGCGTCGGCTCGAACGTGACCCAGCCGAGGGCGCCGAAGTCGACCTCGACCCAGGCGTGGGCGTTGCCGTTGGTGACCAGCCAGCGTCCGTCGGGCTGCAGGTCACCGGGGGTGTACCCGACGGCCAGCCGTGAAGGGATGCCGAGCGTCCGGAGCATGACCGCCATGGTGCCGGCGAACTGCTCGCAGTAGCCCTCCTGGGAGTCGATGAACCGCAGCATCGCGGTGGCGCCCAGGCCGGGCTGGGGCTCGATGGAGTAGCTCCAGGTCCGCAGCCGGTCCTGGATGGCCAGCGCGGCGTCGAACATCGTCTGCGCGCCGGCGTCGTCGACGATCTGGCGGGCCAGCGCGACGACCTCGTCGGGGACGTTGGCCGGCAGCTCGGTGCCCGCTGACCCGGTGCCCGGCGTCGGCACGGCCCGCAGCGCCTCGATGCTGGGCTGCGCGATCGCCGCCGCCACCTGGTAGCTGTCACCGGCGACCAAGGCCTCGCCGGCGGGCACGGTGAACGTCGCCGACCGACGGTCGTAGCGCAGGACCTCCGCCTTGGGGCCCGACACCTCGATCGGCTGGTAGGGGGCGGGGGCCAGGACCGCCCCGGCCTCGATCGACGCGCCCACCTCGATGCCCACGTCCTGCCGCTCGACGGGCACCGCCGGAGGTGTGTCGACGACGCCGGACACGCGCTGACCGCTGATGGTGCCGGCCGTCCACTGCTCGTTCTCGTCGTAGGTGTCCAGCGACGTCGTGCGCAGGTACACGGGACGGTCGGAGGTGACCTGCACGACCGGGCCGGTGTTGCTGGCGACCAGCCGCTGGCGGATGTCCACGATCGGGTTGGTGGTGATCGTCGTGCCGCTGCCGCCGCGGGCGGTGTACAGCGGCTCGGCGCGGAAGCCGGGCAGGACCGGCGCGAACAGCAGGGCCAGGACGATCGCCGAGGCGGTCACCGTCAGGGCCGGGACCGCCAGCCCGCTGGTCGGGCCCCCGCCATCCCGGGCCGCGGACACCGCCACCCCGAACCGCGCCGAGTCCCGCACGCCGGCCAGCACCAGCATCAGGGCGACGGCGACCAGCATCGTGACCGCCGGGACGACGATGGACTCGGTCTGCGGGGCGACGGCCAGCGGGACGGCCCACAGGACCAGCGCACAGACCACGGTCTTGCCGGGTCCACGCAGCACGAACAGCATCCCGTCGGCCAGGTAGGCGACGATCCAGGTGCCCGCCACGGCCAGCAGCAGCAGACCGGCCTCGGCGAAGGTGGGGGAGGGGCGCAGCTCCACCAGCTCGAGCCCTCGGACGAAGAGGTCCTGCAGGGACGCCAGGGTGCGCCCGGTGGGCAGCAGGCCGGCGACGGCCGTGTCGGGGAGGAAGGCGATGGTGACGAACACGAGCAGGCTGACCGTCGTCATCGCCAGGTGGGTGATGGGCCCCACGCCCAGACGGCGAGCACCCCAGCCGATGCCCAGTGACAGCACGACCCCGGCCACGACCGGGCGCACCCACTCCGAGCCGATGAAGACCGACCGGATGGGGATCAGCGCGGCCAGCATCAGCAGCAGCAGGGCGATGCCCAGCACGCCGTCGCCCACACCTGCACGACGGCGGGGCAGCTGCGATGGGGGCCCGCTCGGTGGTGCTGCCGGTGGCGGGGCCGTCGGCGTGATGGTGGCGCTCATCGGGAGTGGGCTCCGTGGCGGCTCAGGGGACGGTTGAGGACCGCCCAGACGTCGGCGAGGGGCACGCCGGGGGCCAGGGTGGCGGCCCGCCATCCCGCGCCTCGCAGCAGGACCGCGGCCCGCTCGGCCCGCGGGTCACCGGGGCGCTCGGCCACGATCAACGCCAGGCGCTGGCCGAAGCCCTTGACCCCGAACAGGCCCTGCATGTCCCGGTGGCGCAGCAGGTCCTCCTGGCCCGGTGGCACCCCGAGGACCGCGGCGAACAGCCCCTCCCCACCGCGGGTCGCGGCCAGCGAGGGCCCGAGGTTGGTGCTGGTGGATGGCTCGAGGACGGCGAGCTGGTCCATCGCGGCCTCCCAGGGCTGCGGGCCGATGCGGCCGACGGTGACGTCGGTGACCAGCCGGATCTGGTACTCGGCCTCGGCCAGGTGGAACACCAGCGACGCCGCGAGGGACACCGACTTCTCCAGGCTGCCCGCCGGTCCGGCGCTGTGCGACGCCGTGCGGGTGTCCAGGTACACCGTGGCGTGGGCCTGCCAGGGTTGCTCCATCTGCCGCACCATCAGGGTCTGTCGGTGTGCTGTGGAGGGCCAGTGCACGTGCCGGAGGTCATCGCCCCGGACGTACTCGCGCATCGTGTAGAAGTCGTCGCCGGCCGCGAACACGCGACGGGTGTCGGACGCACCGGCGCCCATGTGCGAGCCACGGACGGTGACCGGCGCCAGCGGCTCGATGCGCGGGTAGACCAGCAGGTCCTCGGTGCTGGAGAACCGGCGGACCCGCTCGGCCACCCCGAAGGGGTCGCCCAGGCGGACCGCCGCCGGACCGATCCGGAAGCGGCCGCGGACATCAGCGGCGATGCGGTAGCGGGCCGGGGCAACCGCTCCGGGGGCCAGGCCCTCGACGACGAACCGGGCCTCGCCGCCGACCGGGTGCCCCACCGCGCCCAGCCCCTCGGGCAGCTGCTCGACCAGACGCAAGGTGGGGGAGGGGACGCGGCTGTCGTTGCGCAGCTCGACCGTCGCATCGACGGTGCTGCCGGCGATTACCCGGGCGGCGTCCGCCGTCCGTCGCGCCGACACGGCGCCGCTGGCGGAGCGGACGTACAGCAGACCCAGCAGGACGACGGCCAACCCTGCGACGCTGACGGCGTACAGCTCGCCGATGCCCAGGGTCCGACCTGCCAGCCAGGCCAGACCCGAGGCGGCGAGGACGCTGATCCCCCGGCTGGTGACCACGGTCTACCGCTGGGGTATCGCGACGCGGCCGAGCACGTCGGCGACGACGTCCTCGGGCTGTGTCCCGCTCATCTGGGCGTCGGGGGACATGATCAACCGGTGGGACAGCACGGGGACGGCCAGCGCCTTCACGTCGTCGGGCACGGCGTAGTCGCGGCCGTTGACCGCGGCCGCAGCCCGCGACGCCCGCAGCAGCGACAGGGCCGCACGGGGTGAGCAGCCCAGGTCCACGGCCGGGTGCTCGCGCGTCGCCCGGACCAGCTCGACGATGTAGCGCTTCAGGGGCGCGGCGGTGTGCAGCTGGGCGATGGCCTGGATGACGGCCGCGACCTCCTGTGCGGTCGTGACCGGCTCGAGCCCCTTCGTGGCATCGCCCGACCCGTGGGTGTCAAGCACCCCCAGCTCGGCCTCGGCGCTGGGGTAGCCGATGCTGACCTTCATCATGAACCGGTCACGCTGGGCCTCCGGCAGCGGATAGGTGCCCTCCAGCTCGATGGGGTTCTGCGTCGCCACGACCAGGAACGGCACGGCCAGGCCGTGGGTCGTGCCGTCCACGGTGACGGTCTGCTCCTCCATCGCCTCGAGCAGGGCCGACTGGGTCTTGGGGCCTGCGCGGTTGATCTCGTCACCCAGGACGATGTTGGCGAAGACGGCGCCGGGGGTGAACTCCCAGTCGTGGGTCTCGGCGTTGTAGATCGTGGTGCCCGTGATGTCGCTGGGCAGCAGGTCTGGGGTGAACTGGATGCGCCTGACCGAGCATGCGACCGAGCGACCCAGGGCACGGGCCAGCAGCGTCTTGCCGACCCCGGGCACGTCCTCGACCAGGACGTGGCCCTCGGCGAGCATCGCGATCAGGACCAGCCGCACGACCTCGTCCTTGCCCCGCATGACGCTGGTGACGTTGCGCTCGATGCGGCGGTAGGTCTCCGCGACCGTGTCGACTGCTGGGAGGACCTGCTGGTTGGTCACTGTCTGCGTCGTCTCCTCGCGCGTGCACACGCGACCGTTCGGTTGATCTGCCTGCAACCCTGCCACGCCGGTGGCCCGAAGTCCGTGCAGGATCCGGGCGGAGCCGTGCCGAAGCACCACCGTCGAGGGCGCCACCACAGCTGCACGAAACCCACGACATCGATCGTAGGTTGCTCTAGTATCCGGCCCCTGCCGGGTCGAGCGACCCGGTCTCCGCCGCGTGCGGCCCGCGCCATCGCGTGGGATCGCGCGGCACACACCACTTCCAGAGGGAGGAACCCCCTAATGCGCGCAATGCTTCACAAGCTGCGCCTGATCGCGCTGATCGCCGTCCTGGCGACCGTCGCGGCGGCCTGCGGCGGCGGCGAGTCGACGACCGACGACACCGCTTCAGAGGACAGCGTCACCACCGACGGTGGCGAGGCCACCGACGAGGACACCACCGAGGCGACCGAGGACGAGGAGCCGGCTGACGAGGGCGACGACGCCAGCGGCGGCGACGTGCTGGTCTTCGGCACCACCGAGCGCCCGTCGACCATCGACCCGGCCGACGTGTACGAGAAGTTCGCCTCCGACGTCCTGTTCAACACCACCAACCGTCTGGTGGAGTTCGACCCCGAGACCAACGACATCGGGCCCGGTCTGGCCGAGTCCTACGAGGTCTCCGAGGACGGCCTGACCTACACGTTCACCCTGCGTCAGGGCGTCGTCTTCCAGGACGGCAGCGACTTCACCTCCGAGGACGTCGTCTACTCCCTCAACCGGTCCCTGAACATCAACCACCCTGACGGTGCGTCGTTCCTGATCGCCGGCATCACCGACATCACGGCTCCCGACGACTTCACCGTCGAGATCACGCTGGGCGAGGCGAACTCGACCTTCCTGTCACGCCTGAACTACACCGTCGGCACCATCCTGCCGAGCGACTCCGACGTGTACGCCGCGCCGGACGCCAAGCTCGAGGCCGCGGGCGACGACGACGCCGCCGCGGAGACCCTGCTGGAGGAGGCCGAGTCCTTCCTGACCCGTGACGCCATCGTCGGCACCGGTCCCTACGAGATGACCGACTACCAGCCGGGCGTCTCCATGACCCTCGAGCGCTTCGAGGACTACTGGGGCGAGGCCCCGGCGATCGACACCGTCCGTGTCCAGTTCTTCGAGTCGACGACCCAGATGCGCAACGCGCTGGCCGCCGGCGAGATCGACATGGCCGTCAACGACCTCGACCCGACCGAGACCGCCAGCCTCGAGGGCGAGGAGGGCATCTCCATCGTCTCCAACCCCGGTGGCCGTACCAGCTACATGGTGGTCGACGTGACCCAGGCACCCTTCGACAACCCTGACGTGCGTCGCGCCATCGCGGCCACCATCGACCGTCAGCGCATCGTCGACGAGGCCTTCGAGGGCCAGGCGTCCCCGCTGTTCTCCATGATCCCGGAGAACTTCGACGTCAGCACCGACTACATCTCCGACGTCGAGTTCGACGAGGCCGCCCTGGGCGAGACCCCCATCGACATCGAGCTGTGGTACCCGGCCGACCGCTACACCAACCAGGCCGAGGTGGCCGAGATCATCAGCCGCTCGCTCAACGAGTCCGGCCTGTTCAACGTGACCACCAACACCGCTGAGTGGGCCACGGAGTACTCCACCCACCTCAACGACGGTGCCTACGGCATCTACCTGCTGGGCTGGTACCCGGACTACCTGGACCCCGACGACTACATCGAGCCCTTCTACGACTCCGAGGACACCTTCATCGGGTTCTACGCCTCCGAGGAGATGGACCAGCTGATCACCGACGAGCAGCAGGCCGAGGTCGGCAGCCCCGAGCGTGCCGAGATCTTCGACGAGATCCAGCAGCTGGCGGCGACCGACATGCCGTTCATCCCGCTGTACTCCGAGGGCCAGGAGGCCTACTTCAACGACCGCGTCCAGGGCGTCGAGGACACCCTCGGTGCGGCGCAGCAGACCTGGTTCTACGTGCTCTCCCTGAGCTAGGAACCGTCTGACCCGTCAGACCCACGGCCGGGCTCCACGGAGCCCGGCC
>JBFKGB010000036.1:0-14239 GCA_041633535.1 Euzebya sp.
CGGAACGGCGGCGCCACGCGATGAGGTCGGCGATGGAGATCAGCTTCAGGTCGTGCTCGGCGGCGAACTCGCGCAGCTCCGGCAGCCGGGCCATGTCGGTCTTCTTCGCATCGACGATCTCGCACAGCACGCCGGCGGGCGACAGCCCGGCCAGGCGGGCCAGGTCGACGGCGGCCTCGGTGTGGCCGGCGCGCTTCAGGACGCCGCCCGCCTTGGCCTCCAGGGGGACGACGTGACCGGGGCGCGACAGGTCCTTGGGCCGCGTGTCGGGGTCGATCAGGGCGCGGATCGTCGTCGCGCGGTCCTGTGCCGAGATCCCCGTCGTCGTCCCGTTGAGGGCGTCGACGGTGACCAGGTAGGCGGTCCGCATGGGGTCGGTGTTGTTGTCGACCATGTGCGGCAGCTCCAGCTCGACCGCACGTTCGGAGGTGATGGCGGTGCAGATGTAGCCGGAGGTGTGGTGCAGGAAGAAGGCGATCTTCTCGGGCGTCGCCGCCTCCGCCGCCATGATGAGGTCGCCCTCGTTCTCGCGGTCCTCGTCGTCGACGACGACGACGATCTCGCCGCGCCCGATGGCGGCGATGGCCTCGGGGATCGGGGTGAATCCGGTGCTGGTCATGTCAGGCGCCTTCGTGGCTGTAGGGGGAGGTGACGCCGGCGGACAGCATCCGCTCGACGTACTTGGCGATGACGTCGACCTCGAGGTTCACGCGGTCCCCCACCGCGCGGGACCCGTGGGTCGTGACCGCCATGGTGTGGGGGATGAGTCCCACGCTGAACGTGCCGTCGCCGACCGACATCACCGTCAGCGAGGTCCCGTCGACGGTGATCGAGCCCTTCTCGACGACATACCGCGCCAGGTCGGCGGGCAGCTCGTAGGTGACGGTCGTCCAGTCCTCGTGCGGCTCGATGACGACGACGCGGGCGACACCGTCGACGTGGCCCTGCACCATGTGGCCGCCCAGCCGCGAGCTCGCGGACATGGCCCGCTCCAGGTTGACGGGGGTCCCCACCGCCACGTCGCCCAGCGCCGTGCGGTCAAGCGTCTCGCCCATCATGTCGCAGGCGAAGCCCTTGCCGTCCTCGGCGAACCGGGTGACGGTCAGGCAGCAGCCGTTGACCGCGATCGAGTCGCCGATGGAGGCGTCGGCGACGACGGTCTCGCAGCCCACGACGAGCGTGGCGCTGCCGTCATGTCGGTCGAGCACCTGCACGGTGCCCACCTCCTCGACCAGTCCGGTGAACACGGCAGGATCATCCTCGCTTGGGGTAGGCGGTCACGACGACGTCGTCGTCGGAGGTCTTCACGCCGGCGATCCGCAGGCGTGGGGCGGTGGCCAGTGTGAACGCTGCACCCACTCCTGACAGTCCCTCGCCGAGGATGACCCCGCCCAGGTGGATCTCAAACCGGTCGACGAGGCCCGCGGACAGGAACGCGCCGACGACGCCGGCACCCCCCTCCAGCAGGACGCTGCGCACCCCGCGGTCCCACAGGTCGGCCAGCACGGCCGCGGGCGTGGGCGCGTCCAGCACCACCGTGTCGGCCAGCCCGTCGGTCAGCAGCGCGAGCTGCCGCCCGGCCAGGCGCCCCCGCCGGTCCAGGACGACCCGCAGGGGCTGCGGCCCGTCCCAGCCCTGGATCCGGACCGTCAGGGCGGGGTCGTCGGCCAGCGCGGTGCCGCTGCCCACCAGCACGGCGTCGACCTCGGCACGCAGCAGCTGGCCGTGCTCGCGCGCCCACGGCGAGGTGATCCACTGCGACCGCCCGTCCCTGTCGGCGATGAAGCCGTCCAGGCTGCTGGCCGTCTTGGCCACCACGAAGGGACGACCCGCCGACAGCCCGTGCAGGAACACCTCGTTCTGGCGGCGGGCCGCGTCGGGCGCCACGTCCAGGTCCACCTGCACGCCGGCGGCGCGCAGCCGGTCCGCGCCCCCGCGGGCCACCGGGTTGGGGTCGGCCAGGGCGATGACGACACGGCTGACGCCCGCGTCGATCAGGGCCAGGCTGCACGGCGGGGTGCGGCCCGTGTGGTCGCACGGCTCGAGGGTCACGTAGGCGGTGGCACCCCTGGCGTGCTCGCCGGCGGCGGCCAGGGCCATCACCTCGGCGTGCGGTCCGCCGGGCGGCTGCGTGGCCCCCTCCCCCACCACCCGGCCGTCGCTGACGATCACGCACCCGACGAAGGGGTTGGGCGACACCCGACCCCGCGCCCGCTCGGCGACCTGCAGGGCCCGGTCCATCCAGGGCCGGTCCTGCCCGGCCGGCGTGGCCTGCGTCGTCATCGTGCTGGGGTCAGCTGGTCCGGCCGTCGACGGCGTAGGCCGACGCCCCCACGCTGGCGCGCTTCACGTAGGTCTTCATCTCGGTGGCGACCTGGACGATCTCGCGGTGGTCGCTGAAGGTGCGCAGGACGTTGGACGTGACCCCGATGGCCATGGTGACCAGGCCGTAGCGCTGCATCTCGCCACGGCGGTCCTGCAGCTCCAGGTAACCCCGCTCGAGGTCCTCCTCGGCGTACAGCGAGGCGATCCGTGCGTCGAAGCTCTGCAGCGCCGTCTTGCAGACGTCGTCGATGCGCTCGGGGTGGAAGGCCATGACGAAGTCGTCACCGCCGATGTGACCCAGGAAGGAGTCCTCCAGGCCCTCGGCGGTCAGGGCGTCCCGAAGCACCTGCGCGGTGGCCTGGATCACCTTGTCGCCGGCCAGGAAGCCGTAGTGGTCGTTGTAGGCCTTGAAGTCGTTCAGGTCGACGTAGGCGACCGCGATCCTGCGGTCGTCCGCCAGGCGTCGCGCGATCTCGGTCTCGATGCGGTGGTTGCCCGGCAGGCCCGTCAGCGGCGAGGCTCCCCGCAGGTCGTGGGCGCGACGCAGGGTCGTCTGCACGCGGGCGACCAGCTCCATCGGGTCGAAGGGCTTCAGGACGTAGTCGTCTGCCCCGGCCGCCAGGCCCACGACCTTGTCGACGGTCATCGACTTCGCGGTCAGCAGGATCACCGGGATGTGGCTGGTGCGGGGGTCCGCACGCAGGCGGCGGCACACCTCGATGCCGTCGATGCCCGGCATCATGACGTCCAGCAGGACCAGGGCCGACTCCTCGGCGCGGGCCATCTCCAGCGCCTCGTCGCCGGCGGCAGCCGAGATGACCTCGAAGCCCTCCAGACGCAGGTTCACCTCGATGAACCGCCGGATGTCCGCCTCGTTGTCGACCACCAGCACCCGGTTGTCCATCATCTCAGGTGCTCCGCTCCAGCAGCGCCAGGTACATGCCGTCGCCCTGCTCGGTGTCGGGGGACAGCTGCACGCCGTGCAGCGTCGGCGTGCCCACCGTCGGGGCCGGGACCGGACGCACCGTCCCGTCGGCCATGACGCTGGCCACCACCTGATCGGTCTCCTCGCTCGTCCACGTGCACACAGAGTACGCGACGCGCCCCCCCGGACGGGTCAGGGCGATGGCGGCGCGCAGCAGGTCCACCTGCACGTCGTGCAGCGAGCCCACGCTCTCGGGACCGCGACGCCAGCGCAGCTCGGGCCGGCGACGGACCACGCCCAGACCCGAGCAGGGCGCGTCGACGAGGACCAGGTCCGCCTGCCCCTCAGGCAGCCCGGTGGCGGCCCCGTCGGCCACCAGCGTGGTGACGTCCATCCCCAGACGGGCCGCGAGGGCCGCGGTCCGTCGCAGCCGCCCGGCGTGCCGGTCGACGGCCGTGACCACCAGGCCCTGCTGGGCCAGGTGGGTGGTCTTGCCACCCGGTGCGGCGCACAGGTCGATCGCGACGCCGCCCGTCGGGACACCCTGCGCCGCTGCCCAGCCGATCACCTGCGAGGACTGGTCCTGCACGATGGCGGTGCCGTCGCGCACGGGCTCCAGGTCCGTCGGCACGTGACGCTCGGTCAGCAGCACGGCGTCGGGCGACAGCTCGCCGGGCGTGGACTCCACACCCTGGCGGGCCAGCGCGGCGATCACGTCCTCGCGTGGTGCGACGGCGCGCAGGATCAGGGGCGCGGGCTCGTTGCCGGCCTGCAGCACGGCCTCCAACCGCTCGTCGCCGAAGCGCTCGCGGGCCATGGACACGATCCACGTCGGGTACCCCAGCCGCAGCCCCAGACCCTCGTCGGAGTCCGCGGGTGGCCACGGCAGGCCGTCGGCCTTCCGACCGACGTTGCGCAGGACGCCGTTCACGAACCCCGTGGCGCGCTGGCCCACGACGGCGCGCGCCACCTCGACGTAGGCGTGCACGACCGCGTGGGACGGGGCGTGGCCGTAGCGCAGCTCCCAGGTCCCCAGCCGCAGGATGTCCAGCAGCTCGACCTCGACGTCGTCCGCGCCGCGGGTCAGGACGTGGGACAGGATCCAGTCGAGGGTCCCCTCCCACCGCAGGGTGTTGAAGACCAGGTTGGCCATGAAGCCGCGGTCGCGGGCGTCCAGCCCGCTGGCGTTCAGCACGGCGTCCACGACCGGGGAGGCCCAGGCGTCCTCGGCGTGGATGCGCAGCAGCGCGGTCAGCGCGGCCTGTCGTGCGGGCACGCCCTGCCCGGGCTCCTCCGACGCCGTGTGCTCGCCCGTCGTCTGGTCGTCGGTCCCGCTCATCCCAGCACCTCCGGCTGGTAGCCGTTGGCGAACGCCGCGCCGTCCATGCGGGGCTTCCCGGCGGGCTGGACCTCGTCCAGCCTGACCGCGCCACGGCCGCACGCCACGACCGGGCGACCCTCGTCGTGGCCGATGACGTGGCCGGCCTGGCCCGTCCCGTCCACGGGGGTGACCCGGTGCAGCTTCAGCCGGCGGTCACCCAGCATCGTGTGGGCGCCCGGCATCGGGTTGTAGGCCCGGACCATCCGGTCGACCTGGGCCGCGTCGCCGGTCAGGTCCAGCCGTGCGTCCTCGGGGCTGATCTTGCCGGCGTAGGTCGCCTGGGCGTGGTCCTGGGGCTGCAGCGGCAGCGTCCCGTCGACCAGCCCGCGCACGGCCTGCACCAGCACCGGGCCGCCGGCGACGGCCAGCCGGGCGGTCAGCTCACCGCTGGTCTCGTCGGCGGCGATCAACGTCTCGTGGCGCAGCAGGACGTCACCGGTGTCCATCCCGGCGTCCAGCCGGAAGCAGGTCACCCCGGTCCGCACGTCCCCGGCCAGGATGCTGGCCGGGACCGGCGCCGCGCCACGCCACGCAGGCAGCAGCGAGAAGTGCAGGTTGACGAACCCCGCCCCGCCCACGTCCAGCACCGCCTGCGGCAGGATCGAGCCGTACGCCACCACGGCACACGCGTCGACCTGCAGGTCACGCAGCCGGTCCCGCACATCCAGGGGACGTTCGGGCTGCCAGACGTCCAGGCCGGCCTCCAGCGCCGTCACCTTGACGGGGGGTGGCTGCAGCCGGTGTCCACGGCCGGAGGGACGGTCGGGGTTGGTGATGACCGCGGCGACCTCGACGTCGTCGGCGGCGACGAAGGCCCGGAGCGACGGGACGGCCGGCGCCGGGGTGCCCAGGAAGACGATCCGCAGGGGGCGGCCCATCACCTCTCACCGTCGTGCTCGGCATGGGCCGAGCCGTGGACCTCGCCGGCCAGCTCCTCCTCGAGCTCGGGCGGCGGCGGGTTCTCCAGCTCGCCCCGGCGGATGCGGCGCATCGCCTCGCGACGGTCGTGCTTGGCGAGGTGCTCGATGAACAGGATCCCGTTCAGGTGGTCGATCTCGTGGGCGATGATGCGGGCGAGCAGTCCCTCACCCTGCAGCGTCAGGTCGTCCCCGAACACGTCCTGGGCGTCGATGTGGACGTGCAGCGGACGGGTCGTCGGGTAGAACAGCCCGGGGAAGGACAGGCACCCCTCGTCGCCCTCCTGGACCTCGTCGCTCTCGAAGGTGATGGTGGGGTTGACCACGGCCCCGTGGCCCTCGTCGGTCTCCCAGGTGAACACCCGCTTCAGGATCCCGACCTGGTTGGCGGCCAGGCCCGCGCCGTTGCTGGCGCGCATCGTCTCCATCATGTCCTCGCCGAGGCGGCGCAGCCGCTCGTCGAAGGTCGTGACCTCGTTGGCGCGCTGGCGCAGGACGGGGTCGCCGAAGATCCTGATGGGTAGCTGTGACATGGGTGCTCCCGGGGCGGGGTCGGTCCGGCGTGGGCTCTCAGGACCCGACGCCGACGGGGTCCACGTCGATCCGTACCCGGATGTCGTCGCGTGCCCAGCGCTGACGCAAGGGGGCCAGCGCCGTCAGGGTGCCACGCAGGTCATCGGACTTCAGCAGGGCGACCCCGTCGGCGTCGGGGCCCAGCAGCATCCCGGGTACGGCGGCACGGATCGCGGTGGCCTCCTCGGGCGGCAGGCTGGTCAGGCGCAGCAGCGACCCCACGGGCGGGAACGCCAGCTCGCGGCGGCGGTCGTGCTCGCCGCTCCAGAACCCGTCCGGGTCGGTGCGGATCAGCGCCTGCAGGCCTGGGTGCTCGGGCTGGGCGGTCTGCACGACGACGTGGCGGGCAAGTCGTGCCGCGTCCATCCACAGCCGCAGCGCGTCTTCCGTCGCCTCGACGTCGGGCCGCCCCACCAGCACGTCGGGGTCGGCGATGACCAGCAGGTCGGCCTGTCCCGACGGCTGCAGGGACAGCCACGCCGGGCGGGCGACGACGCTGCCGCGCGTCATCACGGCGATGGCGGGGGTGCGGGTGGGCCCCGGCTGGTCGAATCCCTCCATGTGCACGACGTCGGCGTCGGGGTGGGTGCGCGCCAGCTCGCTGGCGAAGCGCTTGGCGCCCGCACGCAGGGGGAAGCTCTCGGCCGACCCGCAGTCGATGCAGGCGAACGCCGGCCCGGCCCAGCCGCAGGCAGCGCAGGCCCAGCGGTCCTCATGGCCGCCGACCGTCGTCAGACCGCCGCCGCACGTGCGGCACTCGTGGCGCGCCCGGCAGCTGCCGCAGGCCAGCGAGGTGCCGCTGCCCTTGGCGGCCGCGAGGACGATCACGACCCCGCCATCGTGCACGGTGTCGGCGATGGCGTCGGCGACGGGCCTGACCAGGCGGGTGCGTCGGGCCGAGGGCGGCAGCGCCCGCCGGTCCACGACCTGCACCGACGGCGCCGCGTCACGCTCGGTGGCCCGGTCGGTCCGGACCAGGTGCAGGTGCCCGCCGACCTCGTGACGGCGGGCCTGGGCGGACAGCACCGAGGAGGTGAGGACGGCCGTGGCCCCCATCATCCGTGCCCGGGCCAGGGCAGCCTCGCGGACGTGGTGGCGAGGGTTGCGCCGTTCCTTGTAGGCCGGGCTGGCCTCGTCGACGACGACGACCAGACCCAGGTCGGCGACCGGCATCAGCGCCACACCACGCTCGCCCACGACGACCCCGACGTCTCCCCGCAGCGTGCGCAGGAACGCCCGGTAGCGGTCGGCGTCGGGCACCGACCCGCGCAGGTCGGCGACCTGCGTGCCCATCGCGGCGACGACGTCGTCGGCGGGTCCGGGGGCGGGCGAGGGGACGACCACCAGGGCCTGCCGGCCCCCGGCGACGCACCGGCTGACCAGATCGGCGAGCAGTGGCCCCTCCCCGTGGACGGGGTGCAGGGGGGCCCGCAGGTGGTAGGCCTGCCCGTCCGGCTGGAAGGCCGCGCGCAGCAGCGCGGAGGCGTCGAACGGTCGCCACGCCGGCACCGCGCAGGGTGGCCGGTCCGCCGGTGCCGAGCCTGCGACGGGGCCCCAGCCGGCGGCCTCGTTCTCGACCCGCACCAGGCGGGGGGGCAGCGCGTGACGGATCGCGCCGGACAGCGTGCCCGCGAACCGGTCGGCGACCCAGCGCCACACCGCGACGTCCTCGGCGGTGAACCAGCGCACCGTGCCGTCCACCCGGTCCAGCGCACGGACCCGGTCGGGGTCGGTGTCGGGCGTGTCGGTGGTGTCCAGCACCCACCCGACCCGCGGGCGGCCGTTGAAGGTGACCCGCACCCGTGAGCCGACGCCGACGTCGGTGCCGTCGGGGACCAGGTAGTCGAAGGGCCGGTCCAGGTGGGCCGGCCCGACGTCGACCGCCACGCGGGCGTAGCGCCGCGCGGCCGGATGGTCATCCGGCCCGGCTGCGGCGCCCACCCCCTGAGTGGGAACGGTCGTGGTCAGGCGCCCGCGGCCGACCGCAGGTCGGCGGCGCGGTCGGTGGACTCCCACGGGAACTCGTCGCGGCCGAAGTGGCCGTAGGCGGCGGTCGGGCCGAAGATCGGCTGGCGCAGCCCCAGGTCGCGGATGATCGCTGCGGGCCGCAGGTCGAAGACCTCGCGGATGCCGGCCAGGATCTTCTCGGGGTCCTGGGTCTCGGTGCCGAACGTCTCGAGCATCAGCGACACCGGGTGGGCGACGCCGATCGCGTAGGCGACCTGCAGCTCGGCGCGGTCCGCCAGGCCCGCCGCGACGATGTTCTTGGCGACCCAGCGGGTCGCGTAGGCACCAGAGCGGTCCACCTTGGTGGAGTCCTTGCCGCTGAACGCCCCGCCACCGTGACGGGCCATGCCGCCGTAGGTGTCGACGATGATCTTGCGGCCGGTCAGACCCGCGTCGGCGTGGGGGCCGCCGATCTCGAACTTCCCGGAGGGGTTGATCAGGATGTCGGACTCGTCGAAGGTCAGGCCCTCGGGCACGACCGGGCGGATGACGTGCTCGAGCAGGTCGGGCGTCATCTGCGAGGCGATGTCGATGCCGGGCCCGTGCTGGGTCGAGATGAGGACGCGGTCGATCGACACGGGGACGTTGTCCTCGTAGCTGACCGTGACCTGGGTCTTGCCGTCGGGCCGCAGGTAGGGGATCGTCCCGGCGTGGCGGACGGCCGCCAGCTGGCGGGCCATCTTGTGGGCCAGGTCGATGGGCAGCGGCATCAGCGAGGGGGTCTCGTTGGTGGCGTAGCCGAACATCATCCCCTGGTCACCCGCGCCCAGGCTGTCCAGCTCGTCGCCGGTCGGCTCGCCACGCGACTCGAGCGCGTGGTCCACACCGCCGGCGATGTCGGGCGACTGCTCGTCGATGGCGACGACGACGCCGCAGGTGCGGCCGTCGAAGCCGGCCTCGGCGGAGTTGTAGCCGATGCCGCTGACCGTGCTGCGCACGATCGAGTCGATGTCGACGAAGGCGTTGGTGCGGATCTCGCCCGCGACCACGACCAGGCCGGTGTTGACCAGCGTCTCGCAGGCCACCCGGGCGTTCCAGGGGTCCTCGTCACCCGCCAGGACGGCGTCGAGGACGGCGTCGGAGATCTGGTCCGCGACCTTGTCGGGGTGCCCCTCCGTCACTGACTCTGAGGTGAACTGCCAGCGACGGCTGGAGCCGGATGTCTGCTGTGCCATGTGGTTGGTTCCTTCGGTCTCTTCGCCCGCGATCGGTCGCAAGGATAGCCGGTGGGTGTGACGGTCCCGGGCGGTCGGCCCCGCCTGTCAGGTCAGGTCAGGCGGGCCGTGGCCAGGTCCAGCACGACCTCGGCGAGGGCGGTCTTGGTGGTCAGGTCCACGTCGTGCCGGAACCCGTCGCGGCCCAGGATGACCGCGTGGTTGGTGTCGGTCCCGAAGCCGGCGTCGGCGCGGCTGACGTCGTTGATCACGATCAGGTCCACGTCCTTGCGCTCGAGCTTGGCCCGGCCGTGGACCTCGATGTCGGTGGTCTCGGCGGCGAACCCGACCAGCACCGCACGCAGGTCGGTGCGGGCACCCAGCTCGGCGAGGATGTCGGGGTTGCGGACCAGCGACAGCTGCACGACGCCGTCGGTCTCGGTCAGGCGGTCCTTCTTCAGCTTCTGGGTGGCCACGTCGGCGGGCCGCAGGTCCGCGACGGCGGCCGCCTTCACGATCACGTCGGCGGACGGTGCCAGCGCCATGACGGCGCGGTGCATGTCCAGGGCGGACTCGACCCTGGTGAGGGTCACGCCCGGGGGGTCCGGCAGGACCGTCGGACCGGCGACCAGGTCGACGTGGGCGCCGCGGCGTGCGGCGACGGCGGCGACCGCGTAGCCCATGCGGCCGGTCGAGCGGTTGCTGAGGAACCGCACGGGGTCCAGCCGTTCCCGGGTCGCCCCGGCGGTCACCACGACGCGTCGTCCCTCCAGCGGCCGCTCGGCGCGCCCGGCCGCCGCCAGGACCGCGTCCAGCAGGACGTCCTCGTCCTCCAGACGGCCCGGTCCGACGTCGCCGCCGGCGAGCTCGCCCTCCCCGGGGCCCACGATCACGGCACCGCGCGCCACGAGGGTGTCCACGGCCGCCTGCGTGGCGGGGTGCAGCCACATCTCGGTGTGCATCGCCGGGGCGATGACCGTCGGCACGGTCAGGCAGGTGAAGGCCGAGGTGACGATGTCGTCGGCGATGCCGGCGGCCATCTTGGCCAGCAGGTTCGTCGTCGCCGGGGCGAAGATGGCCACGTCGGCCCGCCGCGCCACGTCGACGTGCACGATGCGGTGCACGTCGGTGAAGGTGTCGGTGTAGCAGGGCCGTCCGGTGAGGGCCTCGAACTGGGCGGGCTGCACGAACCGGGTGGCGCCGGCGGTCATGATGACCTGGACACCGGCACCGAGCTTCTTCAGGCCGCGTGCCAGGGAGGCGGCCTTGTAGGCGGCCACTCCCCCTGAGACGCCGAGGAGGACCTCGACGTCGTCGAGCGGCAGGGCCATCGGCTAGCTGTCTGCCTCGTCGCCGTCCTCGAGGATGGCGTCCTCGCCCTGCGGCAGGGTCACGACGTCGGCGTCCTCGGCCATCGCGGCGGCGGCACGGGCACGGACCTCGTCCAGGCGCTGGACGATGATCTTGTCCTGTGCGATCTCCTCCATGGCGATCGACAGCGGCTTGTTGGAGTCCACCTGCTCGACGAGGGGGCGGACGTACTGGCCCATCCCGTCACCGAGGGAGTGGTAGTAGTTGTTGATCTCGCGGGCGCGGATGGCTGCGAGGTGCACCAGGGTGTACTTGGAGTCCACCCGTGCGAGGAGGTCGTCGATCGTGGCCATGTGCGGCAGCCTTCGGTAGGTCGATGTGATGAGGGCACGCCTGAACAGACGTCAGCCCTGCGACGTGGGCGCCAGTATACGTTCCAGCGCATCGACCGCCGCGTCGACGGTCTCGTTGACGATGCGGTGGTCGAACCACTCCGCTGCCGCCATCTCCTCACGGCCGATCGCCAGCCGGGCGCGCAGGCTGTCCTCGCTCTCGGACCCACGGCCGCGCAGCCGCTCCGCGAGCTCCTCCCAGGACGGCGGCTCCAGGAACACCAGCGTGGTGTCGAGGGCGGCAGTGCGGTGCTCCAGCACCTGCCGGGCCCCCTGGACGTCGATCTCGAGCACCACCGGGGCGCCGGAGGACACGGCGTCGCGGACCGAGGACCAGGGGGTGCCGTACAGGTTGCCGTTGAACTCCGCCCACTCCACGAACTCGCCGGCGTCGACCATGGCCATGAAGCGGTCGCGGTCCACGAAGTGGTAGTGCACGCCGTCCTCCTCACCCGCACGGGGCGGGCGGGTGGTGGCCGACACCGACACGGCGATCTGGGGGTTGCGGTCGCGGAGGGCCTGCACGACCGTGCCCTTGCCCACCCCGCCCGGGCCGCTGACCACGACCACACGACCCCGCTGGGGGTCGGCGCTCACCCGGACTGACCGTCGGTCTCGGGGCCGTGGCCGAAGGTCTCCAGCAGCCGGGTGCGCTGCCGGTCGCCCAGGCCGCGCAGGCGGCGGCTCTCGGAGATGTCCAGCTGCTCCATGGTCCGGCGCGCCGTCTTCTTGCCGATCCGGGGCAGCGCCTCCAGCACGGCGGACACGCGGGTCTTGCCGACCACCTCGTCGGTCTGGGCACGGGCGATCACGTCGGCGAGGCTGATCTCGCCATCGCGAAGCTGTTGCTTCAGCTCGGCGCGGATGCGCCGCGCCGCGGCGGCCTTCTCGAGCGCGGCACGTCGCGCGTCGTCGCTCAGCTCGGGGACTGCCATGACCGGGGCCTCATGTGTGGTGCGTGGGTGTGTGGGATCGGCGGAGGGAGCAACCTACCAACCGGGGTGGTGCCGGTCAGCCGCGATCGGCGACGGCCGCGACGATCTCCGACATCCGGAACAGCGGGCTCAGCGGCAGATCGTGGGTCGCCAGCGCCTCCGGACCGCCGGCCTCACGGTCGATGACGCACAGCACCCCCCGGATGTCGGCACCGCGCTCACGCAGGTCTGCACACGACGTGATGACCTGTCCCCCGGAGGTCACGACGTCCTCGACGACGGTGATCGCGACCCCGTCGATGTCCCCGCCCTCGGCCAGCTTGCAGGTGCCGTAGGTCTTGGCCTCCTTGCGGACGAACCGCACCGGCAGCCCCGTGACCTGCCCCAGCGCCACGGCCAGCGGCACGCCGCCCAGCTCCAGGCCGGCCAGGGCCTGCGTCCCCTCAGGCACCATCGGGGCCATCTGCTCGGCGATGGCGCGCAGCAGCGTGGGGTCGGACTCGAAGAGGTACTTGTCGAAGTACTCCTCGGAGGTGACACCCGACCGCAGCAGGAAGCTGCCGGTCAGGTGCGCGACGTCGTGGATGGCGAGGGCGAGGGCGGTGCGGTCCATGGTCGCAGGAGGGTACCCGGCACGACGCCGTCCCCCGAACCCACCCACGGCCGCCGCGCCGTCGCCACGATGGAGGGGTGAGCAGGATCCACCATGGTGGAGGGGTGAGCAGGATCCACCATGGTGGATCGTGCTCAGCCGAGCTCTGCGAGGATGGCGCGGGCTGCGGCTGCAGGGTCCTCGGCACGGGTGATCGGGCGACCCACGACGATGTGGCTGGCGCCGTCGGCGATGGCCTGCCGTGGGGTGGCGACGCGCGCCTGGTCGTCCACCGACGCCCCTGCGGGACGGATGCCGGGGACCACGACCAGCGCCTCGGCGCCGACCGCGGCGCGCACGGACACGATCTCGGGGGTCGCGCACACGATCCCGGCGGCACCGGCGTCCACCGCCATGGCGGCCAGGCGTGGCACCTGCTCCGCCGCCGGTGGGATCCCCATCACCCCCAGGGTGGTGTCGTCCAGGCTGGTCAGCACCGTCACGGCCAGGATCGCCACGTCGGGGGCGGCCTGGGCCGCGGCCTGCACCATCTGCGGGCCGCCCGACGCGTGGACCGTCAGCATCGCCACACCCAGGTCCGCGGCGGCGGCGGCGGCGCCGGCGACGGTGTTGGGGATGTCGTGCAGCTTCAGGTCCAGGAACACCGGGGCGAGGGCTGCGACCTCGCGCACCAGCTCGGGGCCGAAGGCGACGTAGGCCTCCAGGCCGATCTTGAGGTGCCCGACCTCCGGGGCCAGCTGGCGGGCCCAGGCGACCACCCGGTCACGGTCGGCGGCGTCGAGTGCGGGGATCAGCGGGTTGGCGTGCATGCCCCGGGAATCTACCCAGGCAGCGGCGCCCGGTCGCCCTGCGGCAGCGTGACGACGACGGCCGTCCCGCCGTCGTGGCCGTCCTCGATGCTGACGCCGCCGCCGTGGGCGATGGCCACCTGCTGGCAGATCGCCAGCCCGATCCCGGTCCCGTCGTAGGAGTCCCGGGAGTGCATGCGCCGGAACGCCTCGAAGACCAGCGCACGGTCCTCCGGCGGGATGCCGATGCCGTTGTCGGTCACCCGCAGGGTCCATGACCCCGGCGTGGCGACCGCGTCGATCGTCACGACCGGGGCGACGCCGGGGCGCCGGAACTTCAGCGCGTTGGAGAGCAGGTTCTGCAGCAGGCCGCGAACCTGACGGGGGTCCATGACGACGGGGTCGAGCACACCCAGCCGCACGCTGCCGCCGGTCTCGGCGATGTCGGGACCGAACAGCTCCAGCAGGTCCTGCACGTGCTGGGCGATGTCGACGCGTTCGCGCAGCGAGGGGTTCTGGTCGATCGAGGCCAGCTCCAGCAGGTCCGAGATCAGGGTCTGCATCCGGCGGGCCCCCTTCTCGACCTGCGCCAGCGCCTCGGCCTCGAGCTCGGTGAGGGCGCCGTCGCCGTCGCGTTGCTGCAGCTGGGTCCGCAGCAGCCCGGCGAAGCCGCTGACCATGCGGACGGGCTCCTTCAGGTCGTGGGAGGCCACGTGGGCGTAGCGGGCCAGCTCGGCGTTGGAGCGGGCCAGCTCGGCGTTGGTCTGCTCGAGGTCGGCGTTGGCCGACGCCAGCTCGGCGTTGGTGCGTGCCAGCTCCTGCTCGGAGCGCCGCAGGTCGGCTGTGGCCAGGTCGGTCAGCTGCTGGGCACGTGTGCCGCGCTGCTGCAGGCTGCGGACCAGCGAGATCAGTGACGCC
>JBFKGB010000037.1:0-14165 GCA_041633535.1 Euzebya sp.
GAGCCCCGTTGCGCCGTCGTCGTGCGCCAGTTGTGGGGAGGCGGCGGTCGGGGAGCCCCGTTGCGCCGTCGTCGTGCGCCAGTTGTGCGGAGACGGCGGTCCGGGGGCCCCGTTGCGCCGTCGTCTTGCGCCAGTTGTTGGGAGGCGGAGGTCGGGGAGCCCCGCTGCGCCGTCGTCGTGCGCCTAGTGGTCGAGAACGGCGGTCGGGGGTCCGTTGGGCCGTCGTCTTGCGCCAGTTGTGCGCAGACGTCGGTCCGGGATCGCGCTGCGCCGTCGTCTTGCGCCAAGTGGTCGAAAACGACGGTCCAGAAGCCCGCTGCGCCGTGCCCGGCGCGGCGCGGGGCCCCACCCGACAGACGCGAACTCGCGGCCGTCGGATCACGGGACATCTCCTAGGATCACGGCGTGAGGACCACCGGACCGGCCCAGGCGGACGGGCGCAGACCCCGCACACTCGGGATCGTGCTCATGGTCGTGGGTGCCCTGGTCGGCGTCGGCGGGGTCGTCGCGGCGTTCGCGCCCCTGATCGGGGCATCGACCGTCCGCATCGAGGGTCCGACCGCGATCCCGGCCGACGCGGGTGCGGAGCTGGCGCTGTACCGGGTCGACGGGGGCGGCCGGGAGGGGTCGTGTGCGGCGGAGGGCCCCGACGGGCGGACGCTGCCGCTGCAGGGGGTGCTGGGCACCGAGACCCTGACGCTGGGCAGCACGGTGTACACCGTGGTCGGTGTCCTGCCCGTCGGGACGACCGGCGTGCAGACGGTCACCTGCACCGGGTCCGGGTTCGCCGTCGGCCCACGAATCGGCGTGTTCCGTGTCGTCGGCGGGGTGCTGCTCGCGGGTGCCGTCGGTGTCGCGGCGTTCGTGGCTGGCGTGGTCCTCGTGGTGTGGGCCGCCCGGCGTGACCGTCCGCCGGGGCCACCGCCCGGCCCGTGGGGACCGGGCCCCGGCACCGGTCCACCCCAGTGGGCGCCGGGGGACCAGCCAGGACAGCCATGGCCGGGGCACCAGCCAGGACAGCCATGGCCGGGACAGCAGCCGGGCCAGTCGTGGCCGGGTCAGCCGTGGTCGGGGCGGCAGCCACCGCCGGCCGGCTGACCGCGGGCGCCTGCGCGGCGATGTCACAGGGGCTGCCTATGGTGATCACATGAGCGAGCAGAACCCCGCAGCCGGTCGTGTCATCGGCACCGAGCCCGCCCGCCCGCTTGAGTTCCACGTCCACGTGGCCGCCGGGCAGTACCTGCAGCTCGACGACATCGTCGCGGTGCGCCGGACGGTGCCCGGTCAGCCCGACATCGAGCTGTACGGCCTGGTGACCGAGGTGCGTGGCTTCCACGAGGGGCTCGAGCACCACTCCGACGTCGAGCGGGTCATGGCCGGTCAGATGTACGGGCGTGCCTCCGAGGTGGCGACCGTGCTGACGACGCGGATCGAGCCCGAGGTGTTCCTGCCGCCGATCCCCGGAAACGAGGTCCACAAGGTCACCGGGGTCCAGCGCGACAAGGCGATGTTCCTGGACAAGATCGAGCCGGGTCGCATGCTGCCCGCCGGCCTGCACCGTGCCGGTGGGCCCGTGTTCGTCGACGCCGACTTCGTCGACGGCACCAGCGGCGCGCACGTCAACATCTCGGGGGTGTCGGGGGTGGCGACCAAGACCTCCTACGCCACGTTCCTGCTGCACGCCCTGTTCCACAAGGGCTCGACGGTGCTGGGCCGGCACCGCAAGCACGCCCGCGCCCTGATCTTCAACGTCAAGGGCCAGGACCTGCTGTACCTCGACCAGCCCAACAGCCGGCTGACGGTCGAGCAGCGCGCCCGCTGGGCCGAGCTGGGCCTTCCCGCCGAGCCGTTCGAGTCCGTCGCCCTGTGGTCCCCACCTGTGAAGGGGGCGGTGTCACCGACCCCGGCCAGCGCACGCAAGGACAAGGTGCGGGGCTACTGGTGGTCGCTCGCCGACTTCTGCGCCGAGGGCATGCTGTCGCTGCTGTTCGCCGACACCGACGACGAGCGGCAGCAGTACACCGCGGTGGCTCGCAACGTCTCGATGGCGCTGGAACGCTTCGCCACCCCGCTGGCGCAGGGCGGGGTGCAGATCGGGGTCGAGCAGGCGACCACCTTCGCCGACCTCGTACGGATCATCCGCGACTACGCCGAGGACGAGGACCCGCAGTGGGTCGGTCGGTTCGCGACGTCCGGGTCGATCGGGGCCTTCATGCGACGCCTGGACTCCGCCGCCGACCACGTCGGCCACCTGATCCGCGGCGACCAGGACGGCTGGCGGGCCCACCGGGTGAAGGTGATGGACTCCGACGAGCAGGTCAACGTGGTCGACCTGACGCCGCTGTCCGGGCGGGCCCAGCGCTTCGTCGTCGGGGCGCTGCTGCAGCAGGAGTTCACCGCCAAGGAGGCACGTGGCACCCGTGACCCGCTGCTGTTCGTCGTGCTCGACGAGCTGAACAAGTACGCGCCCCGCCAGGGCAACAGCCCGATCAAGTCCACCCTCACCGAGATCGCCGAGCGCGGTCGGTCCCTGGGGATCATCCTGATCGGTGCGCAGCAGACCGCGTCGGCGGTGGCCGAGTCGATCGTGTCCAACGCCGCCATCAAGGTCGTCGGACGGCTGGACCCGGCCGAGGCGACCAAGAACGAGTACCGCTGGATGCCCGACAGCCAGCGCGACCGCGCCATGCTGATCAACCCCGGCACGATGATCCTGAAGCAGCCGCGGGTGCCCGCGCCGCTGGTCATCAACTTCCCGATGCCCGCCTGGGCGACGCGGGCCGAGGAGGTCGCGATGGACGTCACCCTGGACGGCGACGACCCCTTCGCCGACACCTTCAGCCGAGGCTGACCGCACGCCCCGGGCAGGACCGGGGTCACCGGCCGTCGAACTGTGGGGCATGACCCCTCGCCTTGTCCCCCTCACCGTCATGGCAGCGATGCTGCTGACCGCGCTGCCGCTCACGGGCGCCGTCGCCGACCCCGCCGATCCCGTGGATGCGCCCGATCCCCGCGTGGTCGTCGCCGTCATCGACCAACCCATGAACCCCTACCACGACTGGTACCACCAGGGCGGACCGCTGTACGGCGACACCGCGCCGTCCAGCGTCACCCCCGAGCTGCTCGACGAGCTGGGGATCGACGAGGACCACATCATCCAGCTGACCCGCACGGGTGACTGGGCCGCCGACTTCGCCGCCGACAAGGCCACCTTCGACGCCGCGAAGGACGGCGAGCTGTACTGGTACGAGGGGACCAACGTCATCGCCGCGTCCTTCGACACCGACGACACGACCCAGCTGCTGCCCGACACCAACGCCGAGTCCCACGGCACGGGCACCAGCGGCGCGGTGCTGCTGGCCAACCCCGACGCGGTCATCATCCACGTCGACAGCTTCACCGACACCGCTGCGGAGGAGTTCGTCGCCAACCTCCCGGCCGTGGACATCCTCTCCTCCTCCTACGGCTTCATCGGGGGCGCGCCGATCCCCCTCAGCGTCGACGGCAGCTACGACGGCGTCGTCCGCAACGGCAAGCTGCACTTCGGCGCGGCGGGCAACCAGCCCACCCCCGACCAGCAGTCCATGGCCGGCGGCGCCTGGTGGCTGATCGGCGTCGGTGGCTACCACGAGGGCAGCACCGAGGGGCAGGAGCCCCTCGCCGCCCTGACCCCGGACTTCGCGGGTGACTTCACCCAGGCCCTCCCGCGCTGTGGCCGCTGTGAGGACCAGGTCGCGCCGTACTCCGGCACCTCCTTCTCGACCCCCCGTGCAGCCGGTGCCGCGTCGCTGGCGCTGCTGCAGGCCCGGCAGGCCGCCGGCCACGTCGGGGGCATCGTGACCGAGGGTGTGGACCGCCCGGCGATGATCCACACCGACACGGTCACCGTGACCAACTGGGACCTGCGTCGCGCACTGGAGGAGGCCGCCTGGACCCCCACCGTCGCCGACTACAACCCCGGCGCCGCCATCCCCGTCGTCGCCGCGGCACCGCAGGTCGGCTGGGGCGTCCTGACACCCGAGCGCGACGTCGTCGAGCAGACCGTCGCCCACCTGGGCCTGGGTGGTGAGGTCACCCGGACCAAGCCCGTCGAGACCTGCACGTTCATGACCGTCAACCAGGAGATCCGCCACGCCTACTGGGACGCCCTGATCACCTCCGACTCCTTCGGGCAGGACGACTACCCCTACCAGGCCTGCTGACACGCCGGCGGGGTGCGACGCCACGGGCCCGGTGTCGCACCCCCTCGCTACCGTGATGGCATGAAGGTCCTCCACACCGCCGACTGGCACGTCGGCCGCAGCATCCGCGGGCGGTCCCGCGCAGAGGAGCACCGCGCCGTCCTCGCACAGATCGCCGAGATCGCCCGGACCCACGCCGTCGACCTGGTGATCATCGCGGGCGACCAGTTCGACGTGCAGGCACCCTCGCCCGAGGCCGAGCAGATCGTGTGGTCGGCGATGGCCGAGCTGGCCGACATCGCGCCGGTCATGACCATCTCGGGCAACCACGACAACCCGCGCCGGCTCGAGGCCGTGCGGGGGCTGCTGACCGCCAACGCCGTGCACGCCGTCGGTCAGGTCCGTCGGCCCGACGAGGGTGGCGTGGCGCGCATGACCGCTGCTGACGGCACCGTCGCGGCCGTGGCGCTGCTGCCGTTCGTGCACCAGCGCAACGCCGTGAAGGCGGTGGACCTGCTGGACCCCGATCGTGGCGATGGTGAGTACGGCGCCGCCTACGCCGGGCTGTACCAGCGCTTCGCCGCAGGTCTGTGCGCCGACATGGTCGACGACGAGGTCAACATCCTGGTCGGCCACGTCACCTGCTTCGGCGGCATGCGCGGCGGCGGCGAGCGCGAGGCCCACTCGATCGAGCGGTACTGCGTGGACGCACGGGCCTTCCCGCCGCAGCTGGACTACGTCGCGCTGGGCCACCTGCACGTCGAGCAGCAGGTCTCCTCGGCCCCGCCCGTCCGCTACGCGGGTGCACCGCTGATGATGGACTTCGGCGAGAGCGACAAGCCGTGCTCGGTCAACGTGGTCGAGATGACCCCTGGTCGCCCGCCGGCGGTCGAGGTCGTGCCCCTGACTGCGGGCCGACCACTCCGTACGATCCGCGGGTCCCTGGACCAGATCATGGCGCTGGACCTGCCCGAGGACGACCCGTGGCTGCGGGTGCTCCTGACCGGCAGCGTCCCCGCAGGCGTGTCCGAGACCGTCCGTGACCACCTGGGGGACGGGGTGGTCGACGTCAGGCTGGACAACCGGGACGAGCGCGACGAGACCCCTCGGATCGAGCGCATCGGCAGGCCCCCGCAGGAGCTGTTCGCCGCCTTCCTGGCCGAACGGCAGATCGCGGACGACCGCATCCCCACCCTGTTCGCCGAGCTGCTCGAGGACGAGCTGTCCCTCGACGGCGGGATGGACGAGATGGGCCCCACGACGGAGGACACCCGTGCAACCGCGTGAGCTGACCATCAGCGGCCTGACCTCCTTCAGCGAGCGGGTCACGCTGGACTTCACCGACGCGAACCTCTTCGCCCTCGTCGGGGCAACCGGCGCCGGCAAGTCCTCCGTCGTCGATGCGCTGACCCTCGCGCTGTACGGCCGGATCCCCCGCCTGCACGCCAACGAGATCGCCCCGGTCATCTCGACGTCCGCCTCGGAGTGCACCGTCGGGCTGGACTTCACCGTGCGCCGACGGGCCTACCGTGCCGTCCGCACCATCCGTCGGACCAAGACCGGCGCATCGACGCTCGAGGCCGTCCTCGAGCAGCTCGACGACGAGGGCAACGTCGTGACGACGCTGGCCGGGACGGCCGACGACGTCACGGCCGAGGTCGAGACGCTGCTGGGGCTGTCCTTCGACGAGTTCACCCGCGCTGTCGTGCTGCCGCAGGGCGAGTTCGCCCGGGTCCTGAAGGCCAAGGCCAGCGACCGTCAGAGCCTGCTGGCCAGGCTGCTCGGGACCGGCATCTACGACCGGGTCAAGCAGCGTGCCGGCGCTCACGGACGGGCAGCCCAGGAACGGGCCGAGCAGACCGGCCACCAGATCGCCCAGCTGGGTGGCGTCGAGCCCGCCCAGATCGCGACGATCCAGGCGCGCGTCGACGCGCTCGCGGACCTGGTGCAGCGTCTGACGAGCGACACCGAGCAGCTGCTGGACATCCGCGAGCGGTTCCGTGACGCCTCGTCCGCAGCCCAGGCCGTCCGGGACAGGCTGCAGCGCCTGCGGGGCATCGAGGCGCCGCCGCAGGAGGTCCTGGACCTCGCCGACCAGATCGAGACGGCCGACCGGACGGTGCAGAAGCTGCAGACCGCGTCCGAGGACGCCGAGACGGCCGTCACGACCGCCGAGGACGCGGCGGGTGACCCGGACCTGCTCGACCGCCTGACCGCCACGATCCAGGCCCACGGACGCACGCCGGAGCTGACGGCGGCGTTGACCTCGGCCGAGGAACGGCTGCCGCAGCTGCGGGGGCAGATCGAGCAGCTGACCACCGACCTGGTGGGGGCACGCGATGCCGTGGACCGGGCGACGGCCACCCAGACCAGCGTCCATCGTGCGCACGCCGCCGTCCAGGCCGTGGACGGGCTGCATGCCGGCGACGACTGCCCGGTCTGCGCCTCGACCATCGGGGCGGACGCCCCGGCGCTGCAGGCGGCCCAGGACGGGGCGCAGCAGCAGATCGAGGCAGCCCGGACCGCGGTGAACCAGGCGGTGCAGTCCGTCGCCTCGCTCGAGACCCGGCTGGCCCGCGCCCGGACCGACCTGGAGGCCGCGACCGTCGAGCGTGACCGCGCGACGGAACGCCTGGCGGCCCACATGGCGACGCTGACCGACCAGCCCTCGCAGGCCGAGGCCACGGCCAGGCAGGCCGAGGTCCGTGGACAGCAGCAGCAGCTGGCGACGCTGCGCAAGGAGGCCCGCCAGGCCCGCGAGGACCTGCAGGGCGCCGTGCAGGCCAGGCGCCGTCTGGGCGAGCAGGCGTCGGGCCTTGGGCAGCGGCTCGACCGGCTTCGTCTGGCGGTCGCAGAGCTGGATCCCCCGACGCTGACCGGCGAGGTCGTCGCGGACTGGTCGGCCCTGCACGGCTGGGCGCAGGAGCAGCTGCCGGCCGCCACGCTGGCGGCGTCCCAGGCGGACCGGACCGTGCAGGCGGTGCAGGCCGAGGGCACCGCGCTGCGCGCCCGCATGGAGGAGGCGTGCGCCGCGGCCGGCGTACCCACGGGGTCGGACGACCCTCGCGACCGGGCGGTCCAGGCCCGTGCCGACGCCGCGGCCGAGGTCAGCCGGCTGACGCAGGTCGCCGAGATGGTCGGCAACCTGCGGGCCGAGGAGTCCGATGCCCGCGAGCAGGCGGCGGTCGGTGCCGAGCTGGCCCGGCTGCTGCGCGCCGACCAGTTCCAGAAGTGGCTGCTGGACGAGGCGACCCGTGCCCTGGTCGCCGGGGCGTCGACGCAGCTGCGGGCGCTGTCCAGCGGCCGCTACGAGCTGCGTCTGGACGGCCGCGGCGCGATCCAGGTGGCCGACCTGGCCAGCGCCGGGATGACGCGCAGCGTCCGGACGCTGTCGGGTGGCGAGACGTTCCTGGCGTCGCTGGCGCTGGCGCTCAGCCTGGCCGAGCAGATCGCCCTGTCGGCCAGCGGCCCGGTCGCGCTCGAGTCGCTGTTCATCGACGAGGGCTTCGGCGCGCTGGATCCCGAGACGCTCGACATCGCCGCCGGGGCCATCGAGCTGCTGGGGTCGGGCGAGCGGACCGTCGGAGTCATCACCCACGTCGCGGACATGGCCGACCGGATGCCCACCCGCTTCATCGTGCGTCGTACCTCCGGCGGCAGCCGCGTCGAACGGCAGGACGCCTGATGGACTTCCGTCTGGACAGCTGGCAGTCCGACTACGCCTTCCCCTACGAGGTGGCCGAGCCGGACACCGACGCGGCCCCCGACCTTGCCACCGTCGACGTCACGGTCGAGGCCCCGGCGCACGACTGGTCGGCGATCCGGCCCCACCATGACGTCCGGCCCTTCGAGGTCGTCCGGTTCGTCGACGGCGTCCAGGCGTCAGACGCCATCATCTGGATCCACGACCCCGGCCGGTCCGAGCCCTACCCGGGGCTGGTCGCGTCCTGGGGTGCGGGCGTGGTCACCTCGCGCCACGACGGCGCCGAGCTCGAGCGGGTCGTGATCGAGCGTGGCGTCTTCTCGGACGCCCGTAGCCTGGGCCCGATCATGGCGGGCAACCTGACGTGGCGACCGCGGCCGCCCGACTCCGCCGTCGACGGTGACCAGCTGCCGCTCGTCGCCACCACCGACCCGACCGCCCTGCGTGAACGGCTGGGCGCCGCCCGTCGACGGCTCGAGGACTCGGTCGGCCAGATCCGGCCCGGCGACGAGGACGGCATCGTCGTGTACGACGGGCTGCTGCACGCCTCGTCGCGTCCCCTGACCGCTGTGGGCCTGGCCAAGCGCGCCCACCGCATCTACCTGCCCGAGGCCCTGCGCCCCCTTCAGCGCTCGCTGCGCGGGGGCGAGCGCACCCCGCTGTTCGGCACCGACCCGCAGCGACGGAAGCTGTCGTTCTACCTGGCGCTGTCGGACCCGCTGCCGCCGGCCGTCGCCGAGCCCGGGTCCTGCGTCGCCCGGATCGAGATGCTGATCGGACCGGACACGACGGTGGGTGCGGCCTCGGCCTTCGCCGACCGCGTGGCGGCTACCCTCCCGAGGTACGCCTCGGAACCCCACGTCGACCCCCGGGCACCCCAGAACCTCATGCCCATCCGCAGCCTCGAGTCAGAGCTACGACGTCGCCTCGGGCGGCCGTCGGTCATCCGGCCGCTCCTGGCCAGCCAGGCCGCGCACAGCCACGCGTGACGGCACCGCCGCCGCACACCCCTGACCCGGTGGGGGCCCAGCAGACCGGCCTCGACCAGACCGGCCTCGACCAGACCGGCCCCGACCAGACCGGGCCCGACCTGCTCGGTCCGGCCCTGCTGGGGCGCTCGGCCATGGTCACACCCGGTCAGCCGGCACCTGCCGCCCTGGCGGCCGCCGAGCGGATCGTGATCGACGCCGCCGTGATCACGTCGCCCAGCGCCGTCACCGACCTGCTGCACGAGCGGTGGGTGACCCGCACCCCCGTGGTCATCGAGCTGGCCGTGGACCCCGACGAGCTGCGTCGCCCCGAACGGTCGACCGCACCCGTGTACGACCACGCCGCGACGTTCCTGTTCCCCGGCGACCGGCTGCGCCATCTGGTCTGGGCCAACACCGTGGACCACCGGGGCGAGGAGCCCATGTGGTGGCACACCGTCAAGGCCACCCGTGCGTGCCGTGGGCTGACCGCAGGCGGTCCGGCCGACGTGCTGCTGGCCGACGGCACCCCGGCATGGATCGACGGGGGCCCACGCCAGCCGTTGGACCTGGACGGTGCGGTGCTGCACCGCGACGACACCGAGCGCGGACGCGTCGCCCCGCAGGGCCGGCGGGTACCGGCCACCGCCACCGAGGGCCTGGCACCTGACCAGGCCGAGGCGGTCAACGCCTCCCTGGGTGCGGTCCGCGTGGCCGCGCCCGCCGGGTCGGGCAAGACCCGGGTGCTGACCGCCCGGCTGCACGAGCTGCTGGGCGACCGCCGGGTCCCCGGCGACACCGTCCTGGCGCTGGCGTACAACACGCGTGCCGCCGCCGAGCTGCGCCGCCGCACGCCCGGCCGGGGCGCCCAGGCCGCGACCGTCCACTCCTACGCCCTGCAGATCCTCAAGCGGCACCTGGGCGACGTCACGGTCCTGGACGAGCGCGACGTCAGGGGCCTGCTGACGCGTCTGGTGGACCCGCCGCGCAAGGCCAACGTCGACCCCCTGCAGCCCTACCTGGACAGCCTCGAGCAGGTCCGCATCGCGCTGACCAGCCCCGAGCAGGTCGACCAGGCGCGCGACGACATCGACGAGCTGCCCCGGGTGTTCCACGCCTTCCGTCAGGAGCTGACCCGGCGCAACGCCGTGGACTTCCCCGAGATGGTCTACCGGGCGATCGAGCTGCTGCTGACCGACCCCGCCGTCCGCGAGCACGAGCAGGCCCGCGTGGGCCAGGTGCTGGTGGATGAGTTCCAGGACCTGACGCCGGCCTACCTGCTGTTCATCCGGCTGCTCGCCAGCCCGCAGCTGCAGTGCTTCGGCGTGGGCGACGACGACCAGGTGATCTACGGCCACGCCGGTGCGTCCCCGGAGTACCTGCTGAACTTCGAGACGTTGTTCCCGGGTGCCGAGAACCACCCCCTGACGGTGAACTACCGCTGTCCCTCACCGGTCGTGGCGGGCGCGGTCAGCCTGCTGGGCCACAACGCCGTCCGGCTGCCCAAGGAGATCCTCCCCGGGCCGGTGGCGTCCGACCGGGACGTGGTCGTGCAGCGGGTCCACACCACCGAGCAGGCCCAGCACGCCGGTGACGCCGTCGCCAAGGCGCTGGCCGACGGGGCGGACCCCGAGGACATCGCGGTCCTGGCACGGGTGCGGGTGGCGCTGCTGGGCACCCAGGCGGACCTCGCCAACCGAGGCATCGCCACGCGCAGCCCGATCGGGGACTGGCTGCTGGCGCGCACCGGGGTACGGGCGGCGCTGGCCTACCTGCGGCTGGCCACCGACGACGAGATGAGCGGTGAGGACCTGGCCGAGGTGCTGCACCGTCCGCTTCGCGCCATCCCCTCGACGGTCAAGGACCGCCTGCGCAGCCGCCGCTGGACCCCCGAGTCGCTGGCGGACCTGGCCGACGGAGGCATGCAGGGGCGGTCCCGCCGGGCGATGCAGGACATGGCCCGCGACCTGGGTGCGCTGCGTGCCCGTGCCCGCCGCCAGCCGACGACCGAGCTGCTGCGCTTCGTGTCCGACGTCATCGGGCTGGGCGAGGTCGCCGCGTCGCTGGACGCCTCGTCCGGCGACCAGGCCGGCTCCAGCCACATCGACGACCTGGACGCCCTGCTGCAGGTCGCCGACCACTGTCCCGAGCCGGTCACCTTCGAGCCGTTCCTGACCAGCGTCGTCCGTCAGCCCCCCACCGACGGTCCGGCCGTCACGCTGTCCACCATCCACAGCGTCAAGGGTCTGGAGTGGCCCCACGTCGTGGTCGTCGGGGCGGTCGAGGGCATCAGCCCACACCGCCTGGCCACGACCACCACCGCGATCGAGGAGGAGCGTCGCGTCTTCCACGTCGCGATGACCCGGGCCAGCCAGCAGCTCACGGTCGTCGCGCCACGCACCGGCACGTCGCGCTTCGTCGCCGAGATGCTGGGCGAGGCGTCGATGGTCGGCACCTCGGCGGCGCCGCGACCCACCGCCGGCGCGATGCCGCGGTCGGCACCCACGGCGCCCAGGCCGCCGAAGGGGAGGACTCGACGGTCGGCAGCGCCCACACCCGCCGCACCGGGTGCTCCGCGGTTCCGTGCGGCGAAGGGGCTGGAGGTGAAGGGCTCAGGTGGCCTTGCGGGAACCGTCGAGTCGGTGTCGGACGACGGGGCCCTGGTCCGGACCTCCCGCGGGTCGCTGCTGCGTCTGCGCTTCGGCAGCGAGGTCCGTGTCGACGGGACCTTCGGGACCCTCGTCAGGCCCTGAGCGGAGGACCGCCGGTCAGCCGCGCCCCACGAACGTCTTCATGGTGTCGTTGACGCCCAGCAGGCCCACGACCCGGTCGAACACCTTGACCGGGAGGACGCGCAACGGCGGGAGGAGGCTCACAGCCGGCGGCATGACGACCCGGGCCCGGTCCTTCGCGATGGCCTCGATGACGCGGTCGACGACGTCCTGCTCCTTGAGGATGGGCAGCAGCCACGGGAACCGTGTGCTGACGCCCTCGAACATGCCGGTGTCGATGTAGTAGGGGTTGACGATCGTGGTCCGCACGCCGGGTGCCAGCTCGGCCAGCTCCATGCGCAGGGACTCGTCGAAGCCGATCGCCGCGTGCTTCGATGCGGAGTACTCCACCAGCCGCGAGACCCCGACCATCCCCGAGGCCGAGCCGATCGTCACGACGTGGCCGCTGTCACGCTGCATCATCCCGGGCAGGAACGCCTTCGTGACCCAGAACAGCGCCAGCGTGTTGACCTTGATGGTCAGCTCGATCTGCTCGTCCGGGGTCTCGACCAGCGGTGCCTTCCCGCTGATGACACCCGCGTTGTTGACGACGATGTCGACCTCGCCCATCTCGGAGCGCACCTGCGTCGCTGCCGCCGTCACGGCATCCCGGTCGGTGATGTCCACGCCGTAGGCGAAGTGGTCGCGTCCGGTGGTTGCCCGCATCTCCTTGGCGACGACCTTCGCGCCCGCCTCGTTGAGGTCCCAGATCGCGACGGTGGCGCCCCGGGCGGCCAGCCCCAGGGCCATCAGACGTCCGATGCCGGAGGCACCTCCTGTGATGACGACGTTGCTGGCGGCGATGTCGGACAAGGGGGCCTCCGGGGGGGAGCTAGGGGTGAGGGGGTGGCCTGAGTATGGGTGCACTCCGGACGGTGACGCCAATCCAGCGCAGCGATACATGAGGACTAGTCATCTCAGGCCACGGAAGATGATCATCACGGGCCATGGTTGCGTACGCAGTGTTGGCGCACGCTTACGGAGCAGTCAGCAGACCGCCGCGATGGCCCCCGAGGGGGGCGGACCGGCTGGTCGCCACGAACCGCTCCGTCCCCGCATGGAGCGCCCACAGAAAGCAGTGCACGCACATGCATCGTCTGATCCGCCGGACCGCCTCCCTGGGGCTTGTCGCGACCCTCGCCTTCGCCGCCACGCCCTCCCCCGCCCAGGAGGTGCCGGTGCCCCTGCCGGTCCCCGTGGACGGCCTGACGTCGATCACGTCGATCGACGACCTGGTCGACATCCCCGGCCTGGACCTCGCCGACCCCGTGCTGGACCTCACCGAGGGCCTGGTGCAGGACCTCGTCAGCCTGATCGACGACGTCCTCGCGCTGACCCCCCTCCCCAACCTGCTGGCGCTGCAGGGCGAGGACGCCATCGACGCCGCCGTCGCCTTCAGCCAGGCCACCTACGACGCCTCCGACACCGCGCTGCTGGCCCGCGACGACCTCTTCGCCGACGCCCTGACCACCGGCGCGCTGCAGGGCATCTTCGACGCCCCGCTGCTGCTGACCGGCTCGGATGACCTGGACCGCCGCACCGCCGGCGAGCTGGTCCGCCTGGGCGTCCAGCGCATCGTCGTCGTCGGTGGCGAGCGGGCCATCAACCCCCTGGTGCTGCAGAAGCTTGGCATCGCCGGCATCGACGTGACCCGCGTCGGTGGGGCGACCCGGATCGAGACGGCCGCCGACGCGGCCGCCCAGACGGCCGCGGACGCCACGACCGCCGTGCTGACCCGTGCCTACTCCGCCGGGGACGACGACTCCCAGGCCTACGCCGACCTGCTGGCCGTCAGCCCGTGGGCGGCCCAGAACGGCTGGCCGGTCCTGCTGACCCAGACCGAGGTCCTGACCTCGACCGTCCGCGACCGCATCGCCGCCTCGGACCTGCAGGAGATCATCATCATCGGCGGTGAGGGCGCGGTGTCCCAGGCCGTCCAGCAGGAGCTCGAGTCGATGGGCCTGACGGTCCGCCGTGTCTCAGGTGACACGCGGTACGGCACTGCCGTCGCGATCGCCAACGAGCGTGGCTTCGCCGACTCCGGCGACACCGACCGTCTGATCCTGGCCGAGGGCACCTCCAGCCGCGACGACGTGTGGGCCCCCGGCTTCTCCGCCGCCGCCCACGCTGCACGCAACGACGCCCCGATCCTGCTGACCAACGAGGCCACCCTCCCGGACGAGACGCTGACCTTCATCACCGACGGCATGGCCGACAACCTGCTGGACGGTGGCCCGGTCACCATGTGCGCCAGCTTCGTCAACCCGATCGCCTGTGAGGCCGCCGGCCTGCTGCTGCTCGGCAACCTGACCGACGCGCTGGACCTGCTGGACCTGTCCCTGCTGGACCTCACCGACCTGGAGGGTCTGCTGACCGACCTGGGCCTGACCGACCTGCTGACCCTGCTGGACTCCCTGGACGGCGTGGTCGACGGGGTCATCGGGGGCATCGCCGATGGTGACCTCGCCGCGGTCGTGGCGGCCCTGACGGGCGCCACCGGCAGCATCGAGGGCATCGTCACCGGGATCATCGGTTCGGCGGC
>JBFKGB010000038.1:0-13938 GCA_041633535.1 Euzebya sp.
CCACGGGGACGCGCAGGTCCTGCTCGTGCCGCGACCAGCCGGGGGTGACGTGCCACAGGGCCGCCATCATCAGCCACGAGGTGCCGAGCCAGCCCAGGTAGTTGGTCACCGGGATGGTCCCGATCAGGTGGGGGCCGTCCCCCTGCCAGGTCCAGTAGCCCTCGGCCACCATCTGCGGGTCCAGGAACAGGTCCCACGTCGCCAGCGCACCGGCGCCCACCAGGATGCCCAGCCAGCGGCGGGAGGTGATCAGCCGTGCCACGACCAGCGCCGGGTAGCCCATCATCGACCAGGCCAGCGGGATGACCAGCGGGACGTCGCCGACCATCGGGCCGATGCGGTCCGAGTACACGTAGTCACCGAACGGGAAGCCGGTGGCCACGCCCAGCAGCTCGACCAGCAGGCCGCCACCACCGAAGACCAGCAGGACCTTCGCGGCCGTCGCCCGTCCATGCTCGAACAGGGCGTGGGCCAGCGCGGCCCCGCTGAACAGCAGCACGGTGACGATCGTGTTCACGTCGCGGGCAGGGCCCGTCACCAGCGGGTAGACGATCTGGGACAGCACCGCGGCCACACCGAGCGCGATGGGCAGCCACCGCCGGGTCGACGAGGGCCGGCTGCGCTCCACGGGGGTCAGCAGGGCGGTCACCGCCCGAACCGCTGACCGAGGGCGGCGCCGATGCGGCCCAGCGGGCTGCTGGCCTTCTGCAGGTCGCCCATGACGACGCCGGCTGCGGTGCGGCCGCTGGCGCCGAAGACCCCGCCGCCGGGGTGGGTGGACGCACCCGTCAGGTACAGCCCGTCGGCGGGCATGCGGTACCCCGACAGCTCCGGCATCGGTCGCCAGGCGAACATCTGGTCCAGCGACATGTCGACGTGCATGACCTGCCCGTTGATCAGGCCCAGCTCGCGCTTGAGGTCCAGCGGCGTCTGCACGTAGGCGTGCTCGACGCTGTCGGCGAACCCCGGGGCCACGTGGTCGACGGCGTCGATCAGCTTCTGGCCCTCGCGCTCCTTGATGGCGTCCCAGTCGCCCTCGCCAGGGGCCAGCTCGAAGGGGTGCCACTGGCCCCAGACGGTGACGTTGTGCTTCCCCTCCGGCGCGATGGTGGGGTCGATGGCGCTGAACGCCATCGCCAGCGCCGCGGGCCGCTGTGGTGGACGGCCGGCGACGAAGTCGCCGTGGGCGGCACGCAGGAAGCGGCGGGAGGGGGCCAGCAGCTGCAGCGCGTGGTGCTCGGCGCCGCCGAGGGAGCCGGGGTACTGCGGCAGCGCGTCGGTGGCCAGGCGCACGACCATGCCGATGCCGTTGCCGGTCCGGATCGTGCCGCGGGCGCGGTCGGCGAAGCCGGCGGGCAGGTTGGCGTCCCCGACCAGCCCGATCGTGGTCAGCACGTGGCAGCCGGCGACGACGGTCGGGGCGGCGATCCGCTCGCCCGACTGCGTCAGCACGCCCCGGGTGCGGCCGTCGCGGACGATGATCTCGGCCGCACCGTCGCCCAGGCGGATCGTGCCGCCCAGACGCCGGAACCGTTCGGCCAGGGCGACGCTGAGGGACCCCGACCCGCCGATGGCACGACCGGGTGCCAGCCGGTGCATGACCATGTTCCAGCCGACCAGGTCCGCGGTGGCCGGCTCGTGGGTCGGCGGGCCCGACTGTGCGCCCAGCCAGGCCAGGGCCGACTTCAGCCGCTCGTCGGTGAAGTGCTCGTCCAGCAGGCTGTCGGCCGAGGTGAGGAACTGCCGGGACAGCTCCAGCCCGTCGACCCCGGCGCCACGCCCGACACCCATCAGGCGCCGGCCCATGTGGGACAGGGTCGGTGCCTCCTGGAACAGCTCGAAGATCTTGACGTTGCGGTCGCCCCAGTCCTTCGCCACGGCCGCGTAGGCCTCGGCGTCGCGGTCCCCGCAGACCGCGGCGATGGACTGGCAGGTCGTGTCCAGGTCGATGTGGAAGCTGATGGCCTGCGTCGCCGGTCCCTCGATGCCCTCCGGGTCGTCGGAGTCCGCGACCGGGGCGAACCCCCACGGGTCCATGTCGACGTAGGCCAGGCCGCAGTCGGCCAGCTCGAGGTCCTCGATGATGCCGGTGTGGCGCACCATGATGTGCGCGCTGGACCCGACGTCCATCTTCCAGCCGTCGAACCGGTCGACGGTCGAGACGGCGCCGCCGACGACGTCGCGCTGCTCGACCACCTCGACGTCCAGGCCCTCGCGGGCCAGGTAGCAGGCGGTCACCAGGGCGTTGTGGCCGGCACCGACCACCACGACATCACGCACGCAGGTCTCCTCGTTCAGCTCTCGGTGGCTCGCGGTCGCGACCGGGTGATGGTACGGCGGCCCCGCCCACGGTTCCTCGCTGCGCCACCACGGCAAACCTCGCGAACAGCTCCTCGGCGTACCAGTCCAGCCGTCGGGTGTCGGCGATCGCCTGCCGGTGGGCGGGTCGTCGGTAGGCGAAGGCGTCCAGCGCGGCGCTGTCGGGCCACACGGTGAAGGTGCCCTGCAGCCCCACCGGGGCCTCGCCGATGCCGACCCGTACCACCGGTCCAGCCACGTCGGGGTCATCGACGTCCAGGTCGGCCACCACGGCTGGCACCGAGCGCCAGAACCGCGCCGCCAGGGAGGGGCGGAGCCGTGCCCGGGTGATCGAGGCGACGGGGCCGTCCCAGCCCTGTGGTCCGTCGCTGGTGAACGGCTGCCGGCCGCTCCACTCGCCCTTGGTCCGCAGACACCGCAGGTCCGCCCGCCACTCCTCCTCGGCGATGCGGCGCCAGCCCCGGGGCGTGGCGTGCGCCTCGAAGCGGCGGGCCGCCGTGTCGTCCCGCCACACGGCCACCAGCCCCCAGGTGCGCACGTCGGCGTCGGCCGGCCCGAACGTGCGGCCGTCGCCGGTGCCGAGCAGCTTGTGGAACGTCAGACCCTCGGCGCTGCGCAGCAGCAGCCGGTCCAGCCCCATGCGGAGGACGGCGGCCGGGACCCGGCTGGGTCGTACCCGCCACAGGTGGATCGTCGTGGTCGTCATCGGATCGTCCACGACCATACCTGCGGGACCGTGACGCCCCGGCCTGTCGGTCGGTGGAGGCCTGACGGATCGACGTGCGGCGCGCGGTGGGCGCGCGGTGGGCGACCGCCTGCCCGTGGCACCTGAGGTGGTCGGGCGACTACCCTTGGCTGTCATGATCCACGTCGAGAACGATGGCCCGATCACGATCGTGACGATCGACCGGCCCGAGACGCGCAACGCAATCGACGGTCCCACGGCAGACGCCCTGCGCCGGGCCTTCACGACCTTCGACGCCGACGACAGCCAGTCCGTGGCGGTGCTCACCGGTGAGGGCGGCCACTTCTGCGCCGGCGCGGACCTGCAGGCCATGGCCGACGGCGGGCCGGGGATGCTGAAGATCGACCCGCCGCCCGCGCCCGGTCCGCTGGGCTGTAGCCGGATGCGGCTGTCCAAGCCGGTCATCGCCGCGGTCGAGGGCTACGCCGTCGCCGGAGGCCTGGAGCTGGCGGTGTGGGCCGACATGCGCGTCGCCGCCGAGTCGGCTGTCTTCGGCGTGTTCTGCCGCCGCTTCGGCGTCCCGCTGATCGACCTGGGTGCCGTCCGGCTGCCGCGGCTGGTCGGGCACTCCCACGCCATGGACATGATCCTCACCGGACGTCCGGTCGACGCCGAGGAGGCGCGGATGATGGGGCTGGCCAACCGGGTCGTCCCCGACGGGCAGGCCCGGACCGCAGCGATCGAGCTGGCCCGCACGATCGCCGCCTTCCCGCAGAAGACCATGCGGTCCGACCGTCAGGTCGCCATCGAGCAGTGGGACCTGGACGACGAGCGGTGGCACATGCGCGAGTTCCTGCTGGGCCGCAACGTGCTGATGAGCGGCGAGGCGGTGGAGGGCGCCAGCCGCTTCGCGGCCGGCGCCGGCCGCCACGGCCAGTTCGAGGGCTAGCCCGGTCCTGCCCGGCGGGGGCGTGAGCCAGATCCACCATGGTGGATCCTGCTCACGTGTCCACCATGGTGGATCCTGCTCGCTGGTCCAGGGTGGTTGTGAGGGCTCAGCCGGCCAGCAGCCGCTCCACGTCGGCCCGGGTCGGCAGGGCCGGCTCTGCTCCCCGGATCGTGGCGGCGTGCGCGCCGGCAGCGTTGGCGAAGCGCAGTGCGTCGGGGTAGGTCATCCCCTCGCACAGCGCGATCCCCAGCGCCGCGTTGAACGAGTCGCCCGCCGCGGTGGCGTCCACCGGCGTGATCGAGGGAGGGGCGACCACACCGCCGTCGGAGCCGTCTGACCAGGCAGCGCCGCGCGCCCCCAGCGTCACCACACCGTGGCGGGTCGGCGTCACGAGCGCCTCGGCGGCCGCTCGGCCGTCCAGCGCCCCGTCGACCGGCAGCCCCAGCAGCGCGGTGGCCTCGACCTCGTTGGGGGTGATGACCGTCGCGACGGCCGCCAGCTCCGGCGTGACGTCGTGCACGGGTGCGGGGTTCAGGACCACCCGGCCCCCACGCCCGGCGACCAGGCGTGCGGCCGCCACGCCGACGGCGGCCGGGACCTCGCCCTGCAGCAGCAGGGCGTCGCACTGCGGCAGGTCGGCCACGGCGTCGGCCGTCAGCCGCTGGTTGGCCCCCTGGTACTGCACGAAGCCGACGTCCCCGTCGGGGGTGACCAGCGGCACCGCGACCGCTGTGGCCACGTCCGCAAGCGTCAGCACGCCCGAGGCGTCGATCCCCTCACGCTCGAAGGCCTCGAGGAACCCTCGGCCGAAGTCGTCGTCGCCGACGGCACCCACCATGGTGACCTCGGCGCCGAGACGCGCGGCCGCGACGGCCTGGTTGTAGCCCTTGCCGCCGCGGTAGCGGCCGTAGGCGGTGGCGAGGATGACCTCACCGGGCCCCGGCACGGCGGGCACGTCGAAGGTCAGGTCGGTCACGATGGAACCGACCACGACGATCCTGGTCATGGCACTGCTCCTGTCCAGGGGCGCCGACGGTCACCGTCGGCACCCCGCAGCGTGCGTCAGCGGAGCGCGCTGCCGGACTCGATGTCGAAGAAGTGCATGTTCTCGGTCTTGAAGCCGATGTCGATGCCCGAGTCGATGGGCGGCGGCTTGCCCGGCTCGAACCGGGCGACCAGGGTCAGACCGCCGCGGCGCGCCTGCTCCTGCAGCGCGGCGAAGGCCTCGTCGTCGTCGACGGCCTCGCGCATGTCGTCGCTGACCACCGGTGAGGCGTGGGAGCCCACGTGGACCAGCATCTCCGAGCCGAGCATCTCGACCAGCTCGACCTTCAGGTGGCTCCAGACCTGGTCCTGCGGCGTCTCGCCGGTGGCCGGGAAGAAGTGCTCGGGGCGCATGCCGATGGCGAGGTTGCGGTTGACGTACTCGCGGACGCGGGGGTAGGCGTCCAGCGCGGCGTCGTGCAGGCGCATGCGGTTGCTGTCATCGAGCTGGACGAACAGGGTGCCGCCCTCCTCGACGATCTTCGCCTCGGCGATGTTCATGGAGGGCGAGCCGATGAAGCCGGCCACGAACAGGTTGTCGGGGTGCTCGTAGAGCCGCTGCGGCGCGTCGGCCTGCATCAGCACACCGCGCTTGAGCACCGCCACACGGTCACCCATGGTCATGGCCTCGACCTGGTCGTGGGTGACGTAGAGGGTCGTGACGCCCAGACGGTTCTGCAGGGCGGCGATCTCGGCACGCATCTGGACACGCAGCTTGGCGTCCAGGTTGGACAGCGGCTCGTCCATCAGGAAGGCCTTGGGGGACCGGACGATCGCGCGGCCCATCGCCACACGCTGTCGCTGCCCACCGGACAGGGCCTTGGGCTTGCGGTGCAGGTACTCGGTGAGCCCCAGGACCTCGGCGGCCTCGTTGACCCGCTTGTCGATCTCGGACTGCGGGACCTTGGACAGCTTCAGGGCGAAGCCCATGTTGTCGGCCACGCTCATGTGGGGGTACAGGGCGTAGGACTGGAACACCATCGCGATGTCCCGCTCCTTCGGCGACAGGTCGTTGACGACACCGTCCCCGATGTAGAGCTTGCCGTCGGTGATGGTCTCAAGGCCCGCGACCATGCGCAGCGCGGTGGACTTGCCGCAGCCGGAGGGTCCCACCAGGATCATGAACTCGCCGTCGGCGATCTCCAACGAGAGGTCCTGGATGGCGTGGTAGCCGTCCGGATAGAACTTGTTCACGTTGTCGAACTTCACTTGCGCCATCTGGATGCCCTCCGTCACATGGTCTTGCCGGCCCTTCAGGGCCATCCTTGACGACTCTCCACTGTGACGCAACCGTTTTCACTGCAAGCGCTTGCAGTCATCGGGTGGGCACCGCCCGCCCCGGGCAAAGGGCGACGCCGATGCCACGGAGTATCCTGCGGGTCGTATCCACCAGCCCCCGTAGCTCAGGGGATAGAGCGTCGGTTTCCTAAACCGTGCGTCGCATGTTCGAATCATGCCGGGGGCGCCAAGGTCAAGTGGCTCTGAACAGGCGCTACAGCCGTCTTCTCATCAACTTGGCTGTCCGTGAGTGACCCGGGTTGCCGTGATCTGCCGCCATTCTTGGGGCAACGCGGCCGTTGAGCGTCGACGGGCATCGGCTCGGCCGCTGGAGCGAGGCCATGCACGTGCGAGGCCCAAGCGAGTCATGGCAAAGCTTGCCATGATCGTCGTACGATCCGGCCATGACGACGATGAACATCTCGCTGCCGGAGCCGTTGAAGGCGTTCGTCGACCAGCAGGTCGCCCGTGGCGCGTACGGCTCCACGAGTGAGTACGTACGGGAGTTGATCCGCCGCGACCATGAGCGCTCGCGTCTGCGGGACGTGTTGCTGGCCGGGGCGGAGTCCGCTGTCGACGTGGACGTGGACGACGCGTTCTTCGCGCGGCTCCGTGACCGTGCCCGTCAGCCAGCGGATGGCTGACGGCGGCAGGGTCCGCCTTCGCGAGCGTGCACGCCAGGACGTTGAGGCGGCGGTGGACTGGTACCGCGACGAGGCAGGCGAAGACGTCGCCCTGCGACTCGTGGATGCGCTTGGAGTCGCGCTGCACCACGTCGGGCTGTATCCAGGATCAGGCTCGGCTCGCTACTCCATGGAGTTGGGGATCCCGGTGCTGCGATACCGGCAACTCGACGGCTTCCCGTACCTGGTGTTCTACGTCGAACGGGAGGATCACGTGGATGTGTGGCGCGTGCTTCACGGCCACCGCGACGTCCCCGTCTGGATGCGTGACCCAGGCGAGTAGTCACTTCGGGCACGAGCCGACCGACGCTCAGTGACCCGGTTGGGTGAACAACCCGATCAGTCAGCACCACCCGGCCGCCGCTGTGCGCGCCAGGGCTGATACTGGACCGCCTTCACTGCAGCTCGAAACGAGGAGCCGTGCCCTCTCGAATCACGACGGGCGGGCTGTTCGGCCCCGAGAACCCGAAGGAGATCCTCCCGTGGGGGGGTCGGCGGCATCGTCGACCGCGACAGACTGCGAGCGCCCAGGACCGCGGCCCTGCCACCGGATCTCGCCGTAGAGGAGCTCGCCGAGATCATCGACCACGCGATCGACAAGGTGGTGCGGTTCGCGGACCCCTGGTTCTCGGAGCTTCGGAAGGCGACGGGTCCGGAGCTGCCTCACGACGGGGGATGAGCCCGGTCGGGTCCGGGCGACCGCGTCGATCCGTCCGGATGGGGTGGGCTATCCTGCCGAACCCATGAGCGACGACTTCACCCCCAGCACCGACGAGCTCGTCCGCCGCAACGCCGCGGCCGCCGAGTCCTTCCCCCACCGCGACATGCCGGTCGCGCCCGCGCGGCAGCTGGCCGTCGTGGCCTGCATGGACGCCCGGATGGACGTCCACGAGATCCTCGGGATCGCCAACGGTGACGCGCACATCATCCGCAACGGCGGGGGTGTCGTCACCGACGACGTCATCCGGTCGTTGTGCCTGTCCCAGCGGGCGCTCGGCACCCGCGAGATCGTGCTGATCCACCACACCCGGTGTGGGCTGGCGACGGTGACCGAGGACGGCTTCAAGGGTGAGCTGCAGGCCGAGCTGGGCGTCAAGCCCGCCTGGGCGGTGGAGTCCTTCACCGATCCTGCGGTCGACGTGCTGCAGTCGGCGAAACGGCTCGTGCACTCGCCGTTCATCGCCCACACCGACCACGTCCGTGGGTTCGTCTACGACGTCGACACGGGTCTGCTCGACGAGGTCGACCTCAACGGCTGAACCGGGCCGCAGGGGTCGTCGGTAGGCTGCCCGCCATGCAGACCGCACCGCTCATGACCGCCCTGTCCGTCGGACGGATCCTCGTCGGCCTCGGGATGACGGCAGCCCCCGGGCCCGCCGGTAGGGGCTGGATCGGCCGGTCGGCCGAGCAGCCCGATGTCCAGATCATGGTCCGGGGTCTGGGGATCCGTGACCTCGCTCTGGGCGCCGCAACCCTGGGGACGCTCAAGGCGACCGGCACCCGCGGCACCGGCTTCCGGACCCTCGCGGCGCTCGGGGTCGCCGTGGACCTCGTCGACGCCGTCTCGACGGTGGGCGCGCGCAACACCATCCCCTCCAAGGGTCTGCCCACCACGGTCATCGCCTCCACGGCGGCTGCCGTCGGCGCCTGGGCGCTGCTGCGCCCCTGACCGGAGGAGCACCGCTCGCTGTCAGACGGAGCTGACCGGGCCGATCATCAGGTAGCCGACGACGCCGACGACCGACGCGGCGATGCAGTAGTAGGCGAACCCGTTCAGGCGCTCGCGGGACACCAGGCCGACCAGGAACCGGATCGCCAGGTAGCCGGAGACGAAGGCGGCCGTGATGCCGATCGCCAGCTCCGCCGCGGTCTCGCCGCCTCTCTCGGCCAGGTCGGGCACGCTCAGGACCGTGGCGCCCAGCAGCGCGGGGATGACCAGCAGGAACGAGAACCGGGTCGCGGCCTCGCGGGTCAGCCCGGCGAAGACGCCGGCCGCGATCGTGGTGCCCGACCGGCTGACGCCGGGCAGGACCGCAAGGCACTGCAGCAGCCCGATGGTCATCGCCTGGCGCAGCGTCAGGCCGGCCAGCGTGGTGCCCTGCGGGTCCTCGGGGTCGACGCCCAGGGGCAGCGCGCTGGTCAGGTCGGACACCGCCGCCGTGACCGGCGCACCCTCGGCGCGCCAGCTGCCGTCCCACGTCGGACCGGCGCTCTGCCCGGCCGCCGTCGCGACGTCGACGGGCGCGGTACGGGCGGTCCGCTGGCGCCGGACGGCCTCCATCGACAGCAGCAGACCCGCGGTGACGAGCAGCAGCAGGCTGGCGGTCAGGGGCGAGCTGAACACGCCTTCGACATGGTCGGCGAGCAGCAGCCCGACCAGGCCGATGGGGACGCTGGCCGGCAGGATGAACAGGCCGACCCGCCGGTAGACCTGCCCCTCGGGTGAGGTGTCCAGCCGCAGGATCCCGCGGACGATGGCCGTCAGCTCGCCGCGGAAGTACAGCAGCGTGGCCAGCAGGGTCCCGGTGTGCAGCATCACGTCGAAGGCCAGGCTGTGCTTCTCCCAGCCCATCAGGTAGGGCACCAGCACCAGGTGACCCGAGCTAGAGACCGGGATGAACTCGGTCAGGCCCTGGACGATGCCGAGGACGAGGGCCTGGAACCACGAAGCTGACATGGGCACGAGCGTAGGCGCTGGACCGACCATGCCGGGTCACCCCGGGTGTCCATGCGGGCGACCGCCGTCAGCGTGCGGCGTTGGCCACGATGGCCTCGCGGAACCAGACCGCAAGCCCGTCGGCGTGCGTGTCGTAGAAGGCAGTGAACCGTGGGTCGGTGACGTACATCTCGCCGAGGCCCACGTGCATCTGGGGTGGGCAGTCGTAGAAGTGGCGGTCGATGTGCAGCCGCGCCTCCTCGGCCAGGTCCATCCCCTGGGTGCTGGTCGGTGCGACGCCCGCCTGCATGGCCCCGGCCATGCGTGCGGCGTGCGCGACCACCTCCGCCATGACGTCCGCCATCTGCTGGGGCGACATGGCGGCGACCCGCTGCTGTGACTGCCGCCACTGCTCGGTGTCACCCCAGCGCTCCTCGGCCTCCTCGGCGTGCTGGGCGGGATCGAACCCGTCGAACATGTGCTCCTCCTCCATCGTCGTGCCGTCCTCGATCGTCGCCAGGGTCTCCTCCAGCCGCTGCAGCACCGTCGACAGCGACTCGATGCGACCGGCCAGCGCCCGGCGTTGTGCCCGCAGCGCCTGCACGGTCCCACGACCGTCCAGCAGCCCGGGGATGTCGGCCAGCGCGAAGCCGAGCTCACGCCACGCCATGATCTGCTGCAGACGCACGAGGTCGTCGTGGCCGTACAGCCGGTGGCCGGCCGGCGTCCGCTGCGACGGTCGCAGCAGGCCGATCCGGTCGTAGTGGTGCAGGGTCCTGACGGTGGTGCCGGCCAGGTCGGCGACCTCGGCGGGTGTGCGCATGCGGTGCATGGCTCCACTGTGCGGTCTGACGTCACGTCAGGGTCAAGCCCGAGGTCCACCTCAGCTGCCCCGTTGCGTCAGCAGGACCCGGCCCCTGGTCAGGCTGCGGCTGGCCGCGGCGACGTCCCCAGCGTCCAGCGAGACCAGCGCCACCGGCTGGGGACCGTCGTCGCGCAGCTGCAGCACCGGCCTGGCCGTCGCCAAGGGCGCCGGGTCCGCCGTCAGGTCGTCGACCGCCCACACGTCCACGACGCTGCCGGCCTCGATGCCCCAGCTGGCCTGCACGGGTACCGGCACCAGCCGCTCATCGGGGGACAGGCCGGCTGCCGGCCCAGCGGGTGACAGGTGGATGGTCGTCAGCAGTCCGCCGGCGGCCAGCGGCAGCGCCAGCACCGCCTGCGGGTCCAGCGGTCCCGTCACCACGGTCGCGGGGACGGCGGCCCGGGGCAGACGGACGCGCTGGAGGTCCTGTCGGGGGGCCTGCCCCGCGGGGATCGTGGCGGTCGCCCGCCAGACCAGCTGCGGGTCTCCACCCCAGCGCGCCTGCACCGAGGCGGTGTGCAGCCCCTGGGCCGTCATCAGCACCAGCACCGCCGCCAGGCCGACGACCGCCCGCCCTCGCGGCCGCAGCATGGCCCAGCGCTCGGCCAGCCGGTCCAGCGGGCCGGGCAGGGCGGGCGGGGGTCCGTCCAGCAACGATCGCATCCGGGCCGAGCATGACCCACCACCGGTCTGCTGAGGTCGGGCCGGTCACCAGGCTGTGGACAAGTCCACGTGAGGGATGTCGCAGGGGTGTGCAAGAGTCATGGCCTGCCCGACCACGAGGAGCGCACATGACGGACACCACCGGATCCGGCGGCCGTACCGCACGACGGATCGCGAAGCGGTCCAGAGCGACGGCGGTCGACCGGGCCGCGCGTGCACAGGTGGCACAGGACGAGGACCGCCTGTCAGGACCGACGCGCCGGGGGATGACGCTGGGGCGGGCCTTCAGGGCGTTCTGGCGACACCCCTCCCCCTGGATCCTGTCGGCAGCGCTGGTCGTCTCGGTCACCGCGCGCGTGGCCGTCGGCGACTACCGGACGTCCGACGCCGTGCTCCCGCTGGTCGCCCTCGCGCTGTTCCCGGTCGTCGAGTGGGTGATCCACGTCGTGGTGCTGCACTACCGCCCGGTGCAGGTGGCGGGACGGGTCATCGACACCAGGCTGGCCCGTGACCACCGCGCCCACCACAGCGACCCCCGCGACCTGCCGCTGGTGTTCATCCCGTGGCAGACGTTCCTGTGGCTGATGCCCGCCCTCGCCGCCATCGCGCTGCTGGCCTTCCCGCGGACGGGTCTGGGGCTGACCTTCGCGGTCACCCTCAGCACCCTCGGCTGCGCCTACGAGTGGACGCACTACCTGATCCACTCCGACCACCGCCCGCAGTCGGCGCTGTACCGGGCGGTGTGGCGCAACCACCGCCTGCACCACTACAAGAACGAGAACTACTGGTTCACCGTCACCACGGCCCGCACGGCGGACCGGCTGTTCGGGACCTGCCCGGACCCGGCCGACGTCCCCGCGTCACCCACCGCCAAGGACCTGCTGGGCAGCGCCGGCCGCTGAGGTCACCGCGCGGCCCTCGGCGCTGAGGCCCGCCCGCGGCGATACCGTCGGTCCCATGCGCACCACCTCGGTCGGCCCTGGCGACGTCGTCGCCGACCGGCGGCTGGGCACGCTGCTGGGCAGCGGTGGCGAGGGTGAGGTGTGGGAGGCCGTCCGCCCCGACGGCAGCCGCTGCGCCCTGAAGCTGGTCCGCCCTGACGTCCTGCCGTCCGCGGAGGAGGTCCGACGCCGGGGCCGGTGGCTGGTCCGCATCGACCACCCCTCGCTGGTGCAGGTCAGCCGCGGCGGACGCTTCACCGCCGGGTCGCTGGAGGGCTGGGGCTTCGTCGAGATGGACCTGGTCGAGGGGCCGTCGCTGCAGGACGTCGGACCGGTCCCCGACGCGCTGGCCCGCCTGGCCGGCGTGGCCGAGGCCCTGGACCTGCTGCACGCCGGGGCGTGGTCCGACGGGGTCCCGCTGGTCCACCGGGACGTCAAGCCCGGCAACCTGATGGGCGCGGGGGACGGTCTGGTGCTGGTCGACCCCTCGACCATGCGCGGGCTGGACACCCGGGACCTGACCCGGGTGGGGACACCGGCCTACCTGGCGCCCGAGGTGGCCACCGGCCGCTTCGGGCCCTTGGCCGACGTCTACTCCCTGGGCGCCACGGCGGCGGCGCTGATCACGGGCGAGCGCGGGCTGGGTCTGTCCCCGGTCCTGGCCGAGCCCTGGGCCTACGGGCTGCCCGAGGGGGTCTGCGCGGCCCTGGACCCCGATCCGTCGCGACGTCCCGGCACGTGTGCGGCCGTCATCGAGGGGCGGGTCGTCGTCCACGGTCACGACGGGCCGATCGACGCACGGGAGCCCTACGACCTGACGTACGCCGTCCCGGCCGGCGGGCCGTCGTGGACGGTGTGGCTGCTGGCCCTCGTCATGCTGGTGCCCGCGGTCGTGTGGGCGCTGGGGCGGACCCGCCCGTCGTTGGTGCCGGTGACGGCGGTGCAGGGTGTCGCGGCGGCCGCGGCGCTGACCCACCTGGTGGTCCACCTGGTCACGCGACGTGCGGCGCTGGCGGTGTTCGCGCCACCGTGGGCCTGGGCCGACCTGATCGCCGCGCGCGGGCAGTGGCCGGACAAGCGCACCGTGTGGCTGGCCGACGTGGTGGCCGGCACGCTGCTGTGCGGGGTGGCCGGCGTGGCGGCCGTGGTGGCCCTGGACGTCGCGGTCGTCGTGGTGCCGGGGGTGGCGGTCGCGGCGCTGCTGCTGGTCGTGCTGTGGCGCCGGTTGGCGCGCACCACCAGCCGCGTGGCGTGGGCGCCGGTCTGGACCCTCACCCTGCCGGTGCGCCTGCTCGGGGCCATCCCGCGGCTGCTGGTCAGCGGCGCGCGGTAGACGCCGGTCGGCAGGTACCCTCCGCGCACATGAGCGCGAACATCATCGACGGCAATGCGGTCGCGGCCGCGGAACGACAGCGCATCGCAGGCGAGGTGGAGGCGCTGAAGGCCCAGGGCATCGTCCCGGGGCTGGCAGCCGTGCTGGTCGGCGACGACCCGGCCAGCCACGTCTACGTCGGCATGAAGGAGAAGGACTGCGCGGCGGTCGGGATGACCTCGCTGGGTGCCCGTCTGCCCGCCGACGTCGACCAGGACACGCTGCACGCCGAGATCGACCGGCTGAACGCCGACCCGGCCGTCAGCGGGATCATCGTCCAGATGCCCCTCCCTTCCCACCTGGACGAGATCGCCGCCCAGGACCGCATCGACCCGGCCAAGGACGTCGACGGCCTGGGCCCGGTGGCGCAGGGCCAGCTGATGCGTGGTGCGCCCACCTTCGTGCCGGCGACGCCGCTGGGCTGCATGGTCCTGCTTGAGCACCACGACGTGCCGCTGTCGGGCGCCGAGGTCGTGATCGTCG
>JBFKGB010000039.1:0-13918 GCA_041633535.1 Euzebya sp.
CCCCATGGTGGCGATCAGGGTCTCGGCGTCCTTGTGCTCCAGCAGCGTCATGTCGGCGAGCTCGCGGACGTCGAGGACCTCGGCGGCCCACGCACGCAGGTCAGGACCGGCGGTCAGCACCTGCAGGCAGATCCGGCCCGCGTCGAACACGAAGGTGTCCCCGTCGGCGGTGGTGACCTGCGGGGCGGTGTGCATCAGCCGAAGAGGACGTGCTCCAGGCCGACGGTCAGCCCGGGGCGGGTGGGGACGGCCTTGACGGCCAGCAGGACGCCGGGCATGAACGAGGACCGGTCGATGGAGTCGTGGCGGATCGTCAGGGTCTCACCGGTCCCCCCGAAGATGACCTCCTGGTGCGCCACCAGCCCCGGCAGGCGCACGGAGTGGATGGCGATGTCGTCGGTGATCGACCCGCGGGCCGGGTTCCCCTCCGGACCGGGTGGCGTGACGTCGGTCGTGCGCGCGTCGGCGATCAGGCTGGCGGTCCGCAGCGCCGTGCCCGAGGGCGCGTCGGCCTTGCGGTCGTGGTGCAGCTCGATGATCTCCACGTGCGGCAGGTGCACGGCGGCCTGGCGGGCCAGCTCCATCATCAGGACCGCGCCGACGGCGAAGTTCGGGGCGATCAGGGCGTTGGCCGGACCGGTGAGGGCCCGCAGCTCGGCGACGTCGGCGTCGGTCAGACCGGTGGTGCCGACGACGGCGTGGACGCCCGAGCGCAGCAGCCAGGCGACGTTGCCCTTGACGCTGTCGGGGTGGGTGAAGTCCACACACACGTCCGCGCCGGCGTCCAGGACGCCCTCGCGGCTGTCGCCCGCGTCCAGCTGGGCGACCAGCTCGAGCTCCGGGTCGTCGGACACGGCCTGGCAGGTGGTTGCCCCCATCCGACCGAGGGCTCCGAGGACAGCGACGCGCAGCATGCCCCGAGGCTAACCCGCCCTGCGCCCCGGGGGGTCCAGGCTGCGCTGCGGGCCGGCAGTGGTCAGCCCAGGGTCAGGGATGCAGCCAGGTCGTCCAGCAGGACGCGGTCCACCGCGCCGGAGGGGCCGGCGGCCTGCATCGTGTACAGACGGGGGCCGTCGAACAGGGCGATGCCGCGCAGCGTCCCGCCGGCCACCTCGATCTGGTAGTCCACCGCGGTCCGGCCGGCGACCTCGACGACGGTCTGCGCCACCAGCTCGCCTGCGGCGTCCGCGGCAGCCGACCGCGCGGAGTCCAGCAGCGCAGCCTCGGCAGCCGCCTCGTCCACGGGTCCCTCACCCGGGGCGTCGGCGTAGGAGAACGCCAGGAACACGCCGTCCAGCTGCGCCTGGTAGATGCGCGCCTGGCTGGTCATCCCCTCCCCCACCGGCACCTCGACGGTCCGGTCGTTGGGCGGCACGGGGAAGGTGATGGTGAAGCCGTCGCCGATCACCAGCGACGGGCCGCCCTCGCCGGGTGCGAGCACGTCATCGGCGGCGTCGGCCGGTGTCGCGACCGACGGGCTGGTCACCGCGACGGGTGAGGGGGGTCCGGAGGGTGACGAGGCGGCGGGCGGCGCGTCGGCGGCGCTGCAGCCGCCGGCCAGGAGCACCGCAACCAGCAGCACTGCGCCTGCAGGGGTCATGTGACGCTCGACAGGTCCGCGGTCTGCAGCGGCCCGACGGCGGCCACCGTCACCGGGCCACCCAGGACCAGGTCGGCGACCTCGCGGATGTCCTCCATCGTGACCTCCTCGATGACGGTCATCAGCTGGTCCAGGCTGAGCAGTGGCTGGTGTGTCGTCATGGCACGGCCGAGCCGGGACATGCGGCTGGAGGTGTCCTCCAGCGCCATGATCGTCGAGCCGGTCAGGTAGCCCTTGGCGCGCTCGACCTCGTCGGCGCTCAGGCCCTTGCGCAGCACCAGGTCGGTCTCGGTGCGGATGACCTCGACGACCTCGGCGGCCTTGGTCGGCGCCGTGCCGGCGTAGACGCTGAAGGTGCCCGAGTCCCCGTAGGTGGAGGGGTAGGAGTAGACGCTGTAGGCCAGGCCCCGCTTCTCGCGGACCTCCTGGAACAGCCGGCTCGCCATCCCGCCGCCGACCGCCTGGTTCAGCACCGCCAGGGCCCAGCGCAGACGGTGGCCGCGTGGCAGGCCGGTCCCGCCGATCAGCAGGTGTGCCTGCTCGGTGGGCCGGTTGCGGACCCGCAGCGGCGCGTCGGGGGCCGTCGGGCCGGGCGCGGTCTCGACGGCGGGCCGCTGGGCGGCCTCGTGGGAGCCCAGCGCCGACAGGACGTCGGCGACGAGGGCGTCGTGGTCCAGGCTGCCCGCCGCGGCCACGGTGATGATGTCGGTGGTGTACCGGTCGGTCCACCAGCCGGCGACCTGGTCGCGGGTCATGGCCGTCATCGACTCCATCGAGCCCAGGACCTCCTTGCCCAGCGGATGGTCACCGAAGTAGGCGGTCGCGAACTCGGAGTGGACCAGGTCACCCGGGTCGTCCAGGTGCATGCGGATCTCCTCCAGCACCACGTCCCGCTCGTTCTCGACCTCCTCCTCGAGGATGGTCGAGGACGTCAGCATGTCGCCGAGCACCTCGACGGCCAGCGGCAGGTCCCGGTCCAGGCACCGCGCGTAGTAGGCGGTGTACTCCTTCGAGGTGAAGGCGTTCATGTCACCACCGACGCTGTCCAGGACCTGGGCGATGTCCAGCGCCGACCGGGTGGTCGTGCCCTTGAACAGCAGGTGCTCCAGGAAATGGGTGGCGCCCTCCAGCGGGGCCACCTCGTCGCGCGAGCCCACGCCCACCCAGAACCCGACGCTTGCGCTGCGGACCCCCGGCAGGGACTCGCTGATGACCCTGATGCCGTTGTCCAGCGTGGTCAGGCGTACGCCGTCGGGAAGCTCTGGGGTGTCGCTCATCGGGACCTTCGGTGGTGAGGGGTGGGACAACACCGCGGGCGGTGGGGAGAACCCCACCGCCCGGATGTCACATGCGTTGCGTTGCTGAGGGATCAGCGGCGACGACGACGACGACGGGCGCCGTCCTCCTCGCCCTCGCCCTCGCCGGAGCCACCGCGGGTGCGGGTGCGGCTGCGACCCTCGTCGCCACCGTCGTCACCGCGGGTGCGACGACGGACGGGACGGTCCTCGGAGGCCGCGGACTCGGCAGGGGCGTCGGCCTTGGGGGCGGGCACGGGGGCCACCTCCTTGGCCTTGGGGGCGGGGGCGTCCTCTGCGGCGCCACCGCTGGCCGGGTCGTCGATCAGGACGAGGGAGAACTTGTTGCCGTTCTTCACCTCGGCGACCTCGACCCACAGCTTGTCACCGACGCTGACAGCCTCGTCGGCGTGGGCGAGACGCTTGTTCCCACCCAGCTTGGAGATGTGCAGCAGACCGTCGGCGCCCGGGCTCAGGCTGACGAACGCACCGAAGTCGACGGTCTTGACGACCGTGCCGTAGTAGCGCTCACCCTCCTGCGGGACGACGGGGTTGGCGATCTGGCGGATGCGGGCCAGCGCCATGTCGGCGGCCTCGCCGGTCATCGCGTAGATCCGCACGACGCCGCGACCGGCCTCGTCCTCGACGTCGATGTTCGCGCCGGTCTCCTCGGTGATCTCGCGGATGATCTTCCCCTTCGGGCCGATCACCTCGCCGATCTTGTCACCGGGGATGTACTCGACGTGGACGCGCGGGGCGTAGGCGTTCATCTCCGAGCGGGGCTCGGCGATGCAACCGGTGATGACGTCCAGGATCTCCATCCGGGCGTCCTTGGCCTGGGTCAGGGCGTCGGCCAGGACCTGGGCGGGGATGCCGGACAGCTTGGTGTCCAGCTGCAGGGCGGTGATGAAGTCGGCGGTGCCGGCGACCTTGAAGTCCATGTCACCGAAGGCGTCCTCGGCTCCCTGGATGTCGGTCAGGGTCGTGTACTTGCCGTCCTCGGAGATGAGGCCCATGGCGATGCCGGCCACGGGGGCCGTGATCGGCACACCGGCGTCCATCAGCGACAGGGTCGAGGCGCAGACGCTGGCCATCGAGGTCGAGCCGTTGGAGGACACGACCTCGCTGACGAGGCGCAGCGCGTAGGCGAACTCCTTGTCGTCGGGGATGACGGGCAGGAGGGCGCGCTCGGCGAGTGCACCGTGACCGATCTCGCGACGCTTGGGACCGCGCATGAAGCCGGTCTCGCCGACGCTGAACGGCGGGAAGTTGTAGTGGTGGATGTACCGCTTCTCGGTGTTCGGGTCGATCGTGTCCAGGCGCTGGGCGTCACGGAGCATGCCCAGGGTCAGGATGTTGAGGACCTGGGTCTCGCCGCGGGTGAACACACCCGAGCCGTGGGCGCGGGGCAGGACCCCGACCTCGGCGGACAGCGCACGCAGGTCGGCCGGGCCACGCCCGTCGATGCGGATGCCGTCGTTGACGACGCGCTTGCGGATCAGGCTCTTCTCGAGGGAGCGGTAGGCGTTCTTGGCCTGCTTCTCCAGCTCCTCGTCGGTGACGTCGACGTCGCCGGCGTTGGCGAACACGTAGTCGATGGCCTGGTCACGCAGGTCGGCGATCGCAGCGGTGCGGCCGGCCTTGTCCAGACGGTCGTCGGCCAGGATGCGGCCGAGCTCCTTGCCGGTGGACTTCTCCACGGCGGCGTAGACACGCTCGTCGTAGGCGGCGTACAGCGGGAACTCCCGCGTCTCGCGCTCGCCGGCAGCCTTGACGAACTCCAGCTGCAGGTCGCAGAGCTCCTTCAGGTAGCCCTTGGCCTCCTCCAGCGCCTTGCCGAGGACCTCCTCGGTGGGCTTGGTGGCGCCCATGTCGATCTTGACCACGGCGTTCTCGGTCGCCTCGGCCTCGACCATGAGGATGTCGATCTCACCGGACTGCGGGTTCAGACGGCCCGCGACGACCAGGTCGAAGACGCCCTCCTCCTCCATCCACTCGAACGTGGGGAAGGCGGTCCAGCTGCCGTTGATGTCCATGCCCATGCGCACGCCGGCCACCGGGCCGTCGAAGGGGATGCCGGCCAGCATCGTCGCCGCGGAGGCGCCGTTGATGGCGAGGACGTCGGGCTGGTTGGCCTGGTCGGCCGACAGCGTGGTGATCAGGATCTGGATCTCGTTGCGCAGACCGTCGGCGAAGGTCGGCCGCATGGGGCGGTCGACCAGACGGCAGGTCAGGATCGCGGTCTCGCTGGGGCGACCCTCACGCTTGAAGAACGACCCGGGGATGCGCCCTGCGGCGTACATCTTCTCCTCGTAGTCGACCGTCAGCGGGAAGAAGTCCAGGTGCTCCTTGGGAGCACGGCTGGCGGTGGAGGTCACCAGGAGGATGGTCTCCCCCAGGTGACAGACGGCTGCGCCGCCGGCCTGGCCGGCGAGCTTGCCGGACTCCAGGGTCATGGTGGCGCCGCCGATCTTGGCGGACACCTCGAACGTTCCGAGCTTCGTCATGCTCGATTCCTCTCTGTCCCCGTACGGGGACGTCCCCCGGGTCTCCGGGGGTCCCTCGCGGGATGTGTCTGCCCGACGACTCCACGCGCCGGATCTCCGGTGCGCTGTCGGGCTGGGTGAATGCGCGATGACGTCCGACACGCGGTCCGGGGGACGGCCCCGGTTCCCAGTGGTCACGCTCCAGCGTCCGGCGCTGGCTCGTCTCCACTGACAACCGGTGGTCTCTGTGTGGCCCTCGGAGGGTGTGTCCGCGGCGTCATCGTCGCGGGGTCTTGTGGTTCTACACGCTATTCGGTTGTGGGAGCGGTAGCCGCCGATGCGGCGTCCCGGTGGGTGGCCGCGGAACGAGCAGGGCGCCGACCCCCGTGTGGGAGCCGACGCCCGAGTTCGTCAGCGACGCAGGCCGAGACGGCCGATCAGCGAGCGGTAGCGCTCGATGTCCTTGCGCTGCAGGTAGCCCAGCAGGTTCCGCCGCTGGCCGACCAGCATCAGCAGGCCACGGCGGGAGTGGTGGTCCTTGGCGTGGGTCTTGAGGTGTGCCGTCAGGTGGTTGATGCGTGCGGTCAGCAGCGCGATCTGCACCTCCGGGGAGCCGGTGTCACCCTCGTGGGTGGCGTACTCCTTGAGGACCTCTTCCTTGTTGGGGATGGGCGCCTTGGCCATGTCGTTGTGCTCCTCGTCTGGATCGTCTCCCGCCGGGCGGGTCCGCGCGAACGCCGGACCGGGGTACCTGGTCGTCGTCGGAGCCGACTGACGTCCTGGCCCTCCTGGGCTCACCCGTGCTGCGGGCACGAATGGGACCGGCCACGATCTGCGGCCGGACCACGAGTATGCCGGGGCGACCCCGTCCCGGCAATCGTCCGGCTGCGCCACCCCGGCCGCGCGCATCGCCCAACCGTACGTGCGGGGGGACTCTTTGCTACCCTCCGTGCACATGCGCAGGCACCTTCCCCGGCCCGCCGTGGCAGCCCTGCTGTCCGCGGCTGCCCTGCTGACCTCGGCCTGCGCCCCGACGGGCACCGCGACCCTGGCCGCGATGGACCTGCCGGCCGACCCTGGCGCCGCGTCCCGTCAGGCTGCGCTTGCCCGGGTCGACCGTGACCGGCTGCCCGACACCACGCCCAGCATCCTGGGCCGCACGCCCGCGGCGGCGCAGGCCCTGCTGGCCGACCTGGGCCTGGAGCTGCACCTGGTGCCGTTCGACCGGCGCACGACGGTGACGACGCAGTGGCCGCCGGCCGGCCAGCCGGTGCCGCTGGACGGCGTCATCGAGGGATGGCTGGGGCGACCGCCACAGGAGTCTCCTGCCGACGGCGGTGCCGCGGTCGCCTCTGTACCCGTCCCGGCCGCTGCCACTGCCACCGCCACCGCTGCGCCGGCGCCCACCCCGACCACCACGACCCCCGAGGCGACCGGCGCCGTGTCCTACGTCCTGCCGCCGCACACCGACGGCCTGCTGCGGGTCAACCCGCGGCGTCTGCCCGCGCTGCCGCTGGGCACCCAGCTGCTGGGGCGTGCCAGCTGGTACGGACCGGGGTTCCACGGGCTGACGACGGCCTGTGGCGGCGTGTTCGACCGCAACGGGCCGACCCTCGCGTCGCGGGAGCTGCGCTGCGGCACCGTCGTGCGCATCACCGGGCCCAGCGGCCTGACCGTCGAGGCGACCGTGACCGACTGGGGTCCGGCGGAGTGGACGGGACGACGCTTCGACCTGTCCGAGGCGGTGTTCAACGCCATCGCCCCCCTGGGTGCCGGCGTCATCGACGTCAGCGTCGTCACCGCGAACGTCCCCGGCTGAGCCGTGAGCGGTGTCCGATCGGATACCATGGCCACATGTCACAGGTCGACCTGAGGGCGCTGCGTCTGCGGGCGGGGCTCAGCGCACGGGAGCTCGCGGCACGGGCGGGCACGTCGCACTCGACGCTGCTGGCCTACGAGTCCGGGCGGAAGATCCCGCGGGCCGACACCCGTGACCGGATCGTCCGGGCTGCGGGGTGGGTTGCCGACCCGGTGACGGTCCGGCGGATCCGACAGGACGAGCGCGGCACCCCCCGTGGCGTCGAGCTCGAGGACGTCATGGTGCTGGCGGACGCCTTCCCTGACCGTCGGCCCCGGACACACCTCGACGCCCCGCCGTTCCCCCGACGACGACCCGCCGGCCGGACCACCGGGGACGGTGGGACGTGAGCGAGGAGGGCACGACCGACCTGACGCTGCCGGACAAGCTGGTGGTGCTCCATGAGCGGCTCGAGGCCGCGGGACTGCCCCATGCCTTCGGGGGCGCGCTGGCGCTCGCGTTCTGCACCCGACAGGCCCGTGGGACCAACGACATCGACGTCAACCTGTTCGTGGGCACCGACCGCGCAGCCGAGGTCCTCGACGTGCTGGCGCCGCTGGTTCCGGCCACCGGGCCGGACCTGGGCCGGCTCCGACGCGACGGGCAGGTCCGCCTCTGGTGGGGCCGGCATCCCGTGGACGTGTTCCTGGACACCACGGAGTTCCACGAGCACCTGCCGCGCGGCGTCCAGACCGAGACCTTCCACTCCGCAACCCTCCCCTTCCTCGGCTGCGGTGACCTGGCGGTGTTCAAGGCGTTCTTCGACCGCTCCAAGAACTGGGTGGACATCGAGGAGATGCTCCTCGCCGGCACCATCGACGTCGCCTCGGTCCTGGGCACCCTGGTCCGCCACCTCGGCGGTGCGGACCCGCGGGTGGAACGGCTCCGCGCCGTCGCCGCAGACGTCGACGGGCGCTGAGCCAGCGGTCAGCCAGCGCTGGCCTGTTGGGGGGGTGTCGGTTGACGTCGCCGGGCGTCGGCCGACCAATTTGGCGCAGGACGCCAGCGCTCGCGGGCACCTGGACCGCCGTCTTCGACCAATTGGCGCACGACGCCAGCGCTCGCGGGCACCTGGACCGCCGTCTCCGCACAACTGGCGCCAAACGACGGCGCAGCCGGCACATCCTCGACACGCGAGATCGGCTGGCCCCTCACGTGCGGCTCAGGGCAAGGGGGTGTCGGGCCATACCCGATGCGACCGGACGCGATCACGGGAAACCCTCAGCTGTCGGCCAGCAGCTCCCGCGCCCGCGCCACGTCGGCGCCCATCTGGGCGATCAGGGCGTCGACGTCGTCGAAGGCCACCTGACCGCGCAGGCGGTGGGTGAAGTCGATGGCGGTCTCGACGCCGTACAGGTCACCCTCGAAGTCGATGAGGAAGGCCTCGACCCGCACGGTGGTGATGCCGCCGAAGGTCGGGTTCAGACCGACGCTGATCGCCGCGTCGAGCCGGGTGCCGTCGGGCAGGCGCAGGTGGCCGGCGTACACACCCTCTGCGGGGATGGCCGCACGGGGGTCGACCTGCAGGTTGGCGGTGGGGTAGCCCAGCTCGCGGCCGCGCTGGTCGCCGCGGACGACGACACCCTCCAGGTCGTGGGGTCGTCCCAGCCAGCGTGCGGCCTGCTCGACGTCGCCACGCTCGACGGCGGCACGGATCTCGGTGGAGGAGACGACGACGTCGTCCATCTCCAGCAGCGTGACGGCCTCTGACGTGAAGTCGTACATCGGCCCGAGGTCGGCCAGCGTCGTCACGTCGCCCGCGGCCTTGTGGCCGAACCGGAAGTTGGCCCCGACCACCACGTGGCGTGCCTGCAGCGGGCCCGCCAGGACGTGCTCGACGAACTCGACCGGCGAGAGGTGGCGCAGCGAGTCATCGAACGGCAGCGCGACCACCAGGTCCACGTGCAGGGCCGACAGGGCCCGCAGCCGCTGGTCCAGCGTCATCAGCAGCGGCGGCCGGGCGCCCGGGTTCACGACCTCCAGCGGGTGGCGGTCGAAGGTGACGACCACCGAGCGCACCCCGGTCGTCGCGGCCGTCTTCAGCGCGCGTGAGATCAGCGACTGGTGTCCGCGGTGCACGCCGTCGAAGAAGCCGATGGCCACGACTGAGGGGGCAGGGTCTACCGACCCCAGCCCGATCTCGATCTGTCCAGCCATCAACACACCTCTCCTGCCGCCGTCACGGCCTGTCGGTCCGAGGGACCTAGTTGAACACGACCTCGGACCGGGCGCGAAGTCGCCCGTCGGATCCGGGCTGGTCGCGCATGACCGCGACGATCTCGCCATCGGGGTCCAGCATGCACACCGGGCCGTCCTGTCCCGTGGCCGGCAGCCTGCGTCCGTTGCGCACGGCCTCGGCGTCCTCGGCCGACAGCGCGACGGCGGGGTAGTCCGCCATCGCCTCGGCGGGGGTCATGACGGCCTCGGCGAACGTGCCGGCGTCCGCCATCTTCTGCAGCGTCTCCAGGTCACGGGCCTCCTCGACGGAGAACCGTCCGGAGCCCAGACGACGCAGGCCGGTCAGGTGGGCGCCCACGCCCAGCTTCTCGCCCACGTCGGCGGCCAGCGTCCGCACGTAGGTCCCCGAGGAGCAGGTCACCAGGAAGGACGCCTCGGCAGCCTCGCCGGGGATGAAGTCGGCCAGCACGATGTCGTGGATCGTCACCGGCCGGGCCTTCCGCTCGACCTCCTCGCCACGCCGTGCCTTCTCGTACAGGCGCTCGCCGTCCACCTTGACGGCCGACACCATCGGCGGGACCTGCTCGATGTCGCCGACGAAGCTCTTGAGGGCCTCGCACAGCTGCGCCTCGGTGACGGCCGAGGCGTCGGTGCGGCTGGTCTCCTCCCCCTCGTTGTCCAGGGTCGTGGTCGTGCGTCCCAGCCGCATCCGTGCGTCGTAGGTCTTCTGGGACGCCTGCAGGTAGGGCACCAGCTTGGTGGCCCGCCCGATCGCGACGACCAGCACGCCGCTGGCGTCGGGGTCAAGCGTCCCGGCATGACCGACCTTGGGTCCCTTGCGGTTGCCCCGACGGCCGGGCTTGGACCCCACGATCCGGCGCACGGCGGCGACGACGTCGTGGGAGGTCATCCCCAGGCCCTTGTCGACCACGAGGACCCCCTCGATGCCCTCGGTCCCGGGTGCGGGCTGCACGGGCGTGCGTGTCCTTGCAGGCTCGGTCACGGATGTGCCTCCTCGGCGGGCGCCTGCCCGCCGGTGCGGTGCGTGGCGACGAGGCGGCGCACCTCGTCGACGATCGTCTGGGGGTCGCCGTGGCCGGTGAACCCGGCAGCCATCCGATGACCGCCCCCGCCCAGGCCATGGGCGATCTCGGCGACGTCGACGGCCCCGCGGGAGCGCAGCGACGAGCGCCACGTCCCCGCCGTCGTCTGACGCAGGAAGCAGGTCACGTCGACACCGTCGACCTTGCGCAGCAGGTCGATCAGCCCGTCGGGCTCGTGCTCGCCGGTGCCCGTCCGGGACAGGTCCTCCTGGGTGACCCAGCTGGCGACGACGTCGTCGGTGATCTGGGCGCGGCCGGTGACCACGCCGACCAGGTCCAGGTAGCCGCGGGACGCCGAGTCATAGACCGCACGGGCGACCGCGGTGTGGTCGGCGCCGGCCTCGAGCAGGCGCGCGGCGACGCGGTGGTCCTCAGGCGTCGTCGAGGCGAAGGAGAAGCGGCCCGTGTCGGTCAGCAGCGCCAGGTAGACCGCAGCGGCGATCCCAGGGGTGACCGTGACGCCCAGCGCGTCGATCAGCCGCAGCGCCAGGACGCCGGTGCACGACGCCTGCTCGTCGACGACCCGGATGTCGCCGAAGCCGTCGCCCACGGCGTGGTGGTCCACCACGACCACGGTGCCGGCACGGTCCAGCACCGGCCGCGCCGTCCCCAGCCGGCTGGCTGCGGCGGTGTCACAGGACACCACGACGTCGACGGTGTCGGGCAGTTCCGCAGGTGCCACCACCCGCTCGGTCGCCGGCAGGAAGCGGGCCCAGGCGTCCTCCAGCGGTGCCGGCGCCTCGCCGTCGTGGCGGGCCCCCCAGGTCGGGATCGCCTCGACGCCGATCGCCCGCAGGGCCGCGGTGATCGCGAAGACCGATCCCAGGGCGTCGCCGTCGGGGTTGATGTGGCCGACCACGACCACCGTGCCGGCGTCGCGCAGCAGCGCGGCAGCCTGCGTGATCGGCTCGGTCAGCACGTCGGTCAGGACGTCAGCGGCCATCGCCGGAGGGCCCGCTGGGGAGGGCGTCCGCGTCCAGGTCGTCCTCGTCGGGATCCTCGTCGTCGGACTGGTAGTTCTCGGGGCTGAGCTCGGTGGTCGTGGTGGTGTCGATGCCCTGCAGGATCTGCTCGATGCGACGGCCGCTGTCGGCGACGTCGTCGGCGGTGAAGACCAGCTCGGGCGTGTGCCGGACCGTCAGCGCCTGACCCAGCTCGCGCCGCAGCAGCCCGGTGGCCGAGGCCAGCCCGGCGGCGGTGGCCTCGCGCTGCTCGGGTGTGTCGGGCAGGACGGTGTAGTAGACGGTCGCACGCTCGTTGTCGCCGGTCATGCGGACGTCGGTGACCGTGACGAACCCCACGCGGGGGTCCTTCAGCTTCTGGATCTGCGTGGAGATGATCTCCTTGACGCGCTCGGCGAGCCGGCGACCCTTCTCGGGTGAACTCATGGGGTGTCTCCAGTGGTGAAGGTGTCGTTCGGGCCGGGATCGATCCCGGCCGTGTCGATGTCGACGTCGATCGTGATCCCGTCGATGATGATGCCGTCCACGCCGACGCGGGGGTCGGTGGCCATGGCGAAACCGCGGTCCTCGGTCTGCACGACGTCGACCTGCAGGTTCAGCACCTCGACCTCGACGGCGCGGGCGACGATGCGCTCGACGTCCTGCACGACCTTGCGGCCTGTGGTCTCCTCCGAGGTGGCGATGGCGACGCCCAGCGCGCAGCGCTGCCACAGGTCCTGGTGGTCGATCTCGGCCACGGACACACCCAGGTCGTCGCGCAGCCGGGACTGCAGTCGGCGGATGACGCCGCGCTTGTCCTTGAGGCTGCGCGCTGCGGGGATATGGAGGTCCATCTCGACCAGGACGGCAAGCACAGGGACGAGACTAGCCGCCGGGTACGACACCTCAGCCACCGCCTCCCCGCCGACACAGCCAGCGAACTGCACCTTGTCGCAGAATGATGTTCAGTTTACCTTCTGTAATGCCGTGACTTCATTGTGTAGTCACACCGTCATCGTGTAGTCACGCCGTCGCCTGAGGGGGCCGTCCGTCATGTCCGCACCAGCCATACCCGTCCCCGCCGCGCGGACCCAGCGGTGGGAGTCCAACCCCGGCGCATCGCTCGCCCTGCGCGTGTTCATCGCGGGCGCGCCGACCGCTGCGGGCCTCCTCGCCGTGCTCGTGCTCGGCCGCCTGACCTCGCCCGGCGACGGCATCGGCTCGATCGTCATGTGGTGGGCGGGCTCGATGGTGCTGGCTGTCGCAGCGGCCCTGGCGACCCGTCGGGTCGTCCGCCGCCTGGCGCCGCTGGAGACGCTGCTGCGGATCAACATCGCCTTCCCCGGAGCGGTGCCGAGCCGCTACAAGATGGCCCGCCGCATCAACGCCAGCTCGACCCTGGCCGAGCGCGTCGCCCACGCCGAGGAGGCGGGCCGCACCGGTGGGGCCGGCGCCGCCGCGGCCGCCATCCTCGAGTTGGTCTTCGCGCTGGGGGACCACGACGCCAAGACCCGTGGCCACAGCGAGCGCACCCGCATCCTCACCGACGTGCTGGCCGACGAGATGGGGCTGAGCGCACACGACAAGGACCGGCTGCGCTGGGCCTCGCTGCTGCACGACGTCGGCAAGCTGTCGGTGCGGTCCGAGACGCTGAAGCAGGCCCGCAAGCTGACCGCCGCGGAGTGGGACGAGGTCAAGGCCCACCCCGAGGCCGGCCTGGCCCTGATCGGTCCCCTGGCGGACTGGCTGGGCGAGTGGAAGGACGCCATCCCCCACCACCACGAGCGGTTCGACGGCGGCGGCTACCCAGCCGGGCTCGCCGGCACCGAGATCTCGCTGGCCGGCCGCATCGTCGCCGTCGCCGACGCCTTCGAGGTGATGACCGCCGGCCGCAGCTACCAGACGCCCCGCTCGATGCGGGACGCCCTGACCGAGCTGACCGAGTGCGCGGGCGGACAGTTCGACCCCGTCGTCGTCCGGGCGTTCCTGGGCATCCCGGTGCGCCGGCTGGGCTGGGTCCTGGGCCCCAGCGTGATCGCCTGGCAGATCCCGGTGGTCAACACGCTGTGGCCGCGCCTTGGCTCGTTCCTGCCGGCCCAGCCCGTTGCGCAGATGCAGCAGGGGGTCGCGGTCGCCGCGCTCAGCGGCGCCCTGGTGACCGGAGGGGTCGCGGCGCTGCCCGCCGGCGCAGAGCGGGGCAGCCACGACGTGTCGGCCCTGACCGAGCAGGTCCACGAGGGTCCGGTCCTGCGTGCCATCCACAGCACCGACCCGGCCCGGACGGAGGCTGCAGGCGCCCAGGCCCCCGCCGACGCTGGTGCACCGGGGCAGGACGTCGCCGCGGCAGGCGGGGCCAGCCCGGCGGGCAGCACCGACCGGCCGACCGCGGAGGTGTCCCGCGAGGACACGGCCACGGCCACGACCGCAGGTCCGGGGACGTTCGGGGCGGCGCATGCA
>JBFKGB010000040.1:0-13886 GCA_041633535.1 Euzebya sp.
GCCATCCAGGCCATCCACGACAACGGTGGCCTGGCCGTCGTCGCGGCGGACCTGCTGGCCCTCACGATCCTGGCCGCGCCCGGTGACCTGGGCGCCGACATCGTCGTCGGCTCCAGCCAGCGGTTCGGCATCCCCATGTGGTACGGCGGTCCCCACGCCGGCTACCTGGCGACCAGCGAGGACTTCAAGCGCACCCTGCCCGGCCGCCTGGTCGGCGTCAGCGTGGACGCCCAGGGCCGCACCGCCTACCGCCTGGCCCTGCAGACCCGTGAGCAGCACATCCGTCGCGAGAAGGCGACGTCCAACATCTGCACCGCCCAGGTCCTGCTTGCCAACGCCGCCGGCTTCTACGCCACCTACCACGGCCCCGAGGGCCTGACCGCCATCGCCGAGCGGGTCCGCACCCTGACCGCCGCCCTGTTCGACTCGCTGGTCGCCGGCGACGTGACGGTCGTCACCAACGAGTTCTTCGACACCCTCACGGTCGCCGTCCCCGGACGGGCCGACAAGGTGCTCGCGGCGGCACGCCGTGACGGCCTGCTGCTGCGCCGGGTCGACGCCGACCACGTCGGGGTCAGCTTCGACGAGACCACGACCCAGGCGACCCTCGCCGCCGTCTGCCGGGCGTTCGACGTCGAGCCGGTGGCCCTCGCGGACCACATGCCGCACCTGGCCGCCCACCAGAAGCGGTCCAGCGAGTTCCTGACCCACCCGGTCTTCCACGCCCACCGCTCCGAGACCTCGATGATGCGCTACCTGCGCGAGCTGGCCGACAAGGACCTCGCCCTGGACCGCACCATGATCCCGCTGGGGTCGTGCACCATGAAGCTGAACGCCGTCGCCGAGATGGAGTCCATCAGCTGGCCGGCCTTCACCGACGTCCACCCGTTCGCCCCCGACGACACCACGGCTGGCACCCGTCAGCTCGTCGAGGACCTCGAGGGCTGGCTGGCCGAGATCACCGGCTATGACGCGGTCAGCCTGCAGCCGAACTCCGGGGCCCAGGGTGAGCTCGCCGGCCTGCTGGCCATCCGGGGCTACCACGCCTCGCGTGGTGACACCGGCCGGACCGTCTGCCTGATCCCGTCCTCGGCCCACGGCACCAACGCCGCCAGCGCCGTGATGGCGGGGATGCGCGTGGTCGTGGTGGCCTGCGACGACGAGGGCAACGTCGACATGGACGACCTGCGGGCGAAGGCCCAGGCGCACTCCGCCGAGCTGGCCGCGGTCATGATCACCTACCCCTCGACGCACGGCGTGTTCGAGATCGGGGTCCGCGACCTGTGCGCCCTGATCCACGATCACGGCGGCCAGGTCTACATGGACGGGGCCAACCTGAACGCCCTGGTCGGTCTGGCGCAGCCGGGCCGGTTCGGCGCCGACGTCAGCCACCTGAACCTGCACAAGACCTTCTGCATCCCGCACGGCGGCGGCGGTCCGGGTGTCGGGCCGGTGGCCTGCGGTGCCCACCTGGCCCCGTTCCTGCCCGGCCGTGGTGAGGTCGGCAACGTCTCGGCGGCACCCCACGGGTCCGCGGGGATCCTCTCCATCCCGTGGGCCTACATACGGCTGATGGGCGGGGCGGGCCTGACCGAGGCCACCAGGGCGGCGATCCTGTCGGCCAACTACGTGGCCAAGCGGCTGGAGGACGCCTACCCGGTGCTGTACCGCGGCCACAACGGGACGGTCGCCCACGAGTGCATCCTGGACATCCGGCCCATCACCAAGGACACCGGGGTCACCGGTGAGGACGTCGCCAAGCGGCTGATCGACTTCGGCTTCCACGCCCCGACCATGTCCTTCCCGGTCGCCGGGACCCTGATGGTCGAGCCGACGGAGTCCGAGCCGAAGGCAGAGCTGGACCGCTTCGTCGACGCGATGCTGACGATCCGTGAGGAGATCGCCGCCATCGAGCGTGGCGACGTCGCCTACGACGACTCGGCCCTGAAGGCCGCACCGTTCACCGCCCCGGACCTGCTGGGTGCCGACTGGGACCGTGCCTACAGCCGCGAGCAGGCCGCCTACCCGGCCGGTGCTGCGCAGCGCACGACCAAGTACTGGCCGCCCGTCGGGCGTGTCGACAACGCCTACGGCGACAAGAACCTGGTGTGCTCCTGCCCGCCGCTGGAGGACTACCAGGACTGACCCGGGCGGTTTGACGAACACATGTTCGGGCGAGGGTGGCGGGTATGAGCGATCCCATCACCCCGCCCGATCCCCAGACGTCCAACACGGCGAAGGACCCCGATGCCTGGGTCACCGGCGACGAGCCGATGACCGGTGCCCAGCAGTCCTACCTGTCGACCCTGGCTGCCGAGACCGGTGAGGACGTGCCGGCCGACCTCACGAAGGCAGAGGCCTCCAGCATGATCGACCGCCTGCGCGCAGAGTCCGACCGCGTCGACGCGACCTGAGTGGGCGGGGTCCATCCGGGGCACCGCCCCCCGCCATCCCCTTCGCTGAGCAGGATCCACCATGGTGGATCCTGCTCGCTCCGGGCGGTCGACGGTGAGGGGGCGGCGCAGGGCGTCAGCTGACCCGGGCGGTCAGGGTCAGCGAGCCCGACCCGGAGTAGCTGTCCACGCGGATGTAGGTGAAGCCGGCCGGCGGGTTGCTGCGGGTGCAGGTCTCGTCCGAGCCGTTGGCGAACGGGCGGCAGTCGTAGGCGGTGTCGGTCGGACGCTGCCCCGCGCGGGTGTACAGGTCGGCGTCGAAGGAGCAGCCGAACAGACCACAGCCGGGGCCGTCGATGGTGACGGTCAGGCTGCTGGCGCCAGCGGGCACCTCGACCTTGTAGAACTTCTCGTCCCCGGTCCCCGACAGCGTCACCGTGACGGGCTGGCCGGGCGTGATCGTGGGGGTGGAGGGGTCGGGGTCACCGCCGCCGGTGGCGGCCTGGACCGTCACCTGGGTCGAGGTCGTGTCGCTGCCACCGTTGCCGTCGCTGACCGTCAGGCTGACCGTGTAGGTCCCGGCGGCGGCGTAGGTGTGGCTGGCGGTCACACCCGTCGCCGAGGAGCCGTCCCCGAAGGTCCAGGCGTAGCTCAGGGTGTCGCCGTCGGCGTCGCTGGACGCAGCCGCGTCGACGGTGACGGTCAGGTCGCTGGTGGCCGACGTGAAGGCCGCGACCGGGGCGGTGTTGACCGGGTCCGGGTCGGGGTCGCCGCCGCCGTCGCACACCGCGGCGACCAGCAGGTCGGTGCGGACCAGACCGTGGCCGTAGGCGGTGTCGAAGCCGCTGGCGCCCAGGTCCTCGGTGGTGGACTCCAGGGCCTGGCGCATCGTGACGTTGGTGGTGCCGGCCGGGGCGCAGGACCACGCGAGGGCCAGGGCCCCGGCGACGTGTGGCGTCGCCATCGAGGTGCCCGACAGCGTCGAGTAGGAGGTGTTGGAGCCGTTGTAGGTCGAGATGACCGACGAGCCGGGGGCGACGACGTCCAGCTCCGGACCGCCGTTGGAGTAGGACGCGCGGTTCTTGTTGGCGTCGAGCGCGCCGACGGCGATGGCGTTGGGGTAGCGGGCCGGGTAGCCGACGCCGTTGTTGGCGCCGTCGTTGCCAGAGGCCGCGACGACCAGCACGCCGTTGTTCCAGGCGTAGTCCACGGCGTTCGAGAAGGTCTGGGAGAACCCGCCGCCGCCCAGCGACATGTTGATGATGTCAGCACCCGCGTCGGTGGCGTCGTACACCGCCTGGGCGATCGCCGAGGTCGAGCCGCTGCACTGGACGGAGAACAGGCCACCGGCGGCGTCCAGCACCTTGTAGGTCAGCAGACGGGCCTGGCTCATCCCCGCGACCCCGCGGCCGTTGCCGGTGGTGGCGCCCACGGTGCCCGCGACGTGCGTGCCGTGACCGCAGTTGTCGTTGGCGTTGCCGGTGTACACCTGGACCGGTCCCAGCCGGGCCGCCTGGAAGTCCTCGTGCGTGGTGCGCAGGCCGGTGTCCAGCACGGCGACGCTGATGGCGTCATCGCCGAACCCGACGGCGTCCCACGCCTGCTCGGTGCCCATCTGGTCCGGGCCGTACTGGCTTGCGTACCGGGGGTCGTTCGGCACGACCGAGGCGGTCAGCGTCTCGTCGGCCTCGACGTACAGCACACCGGGCAGCGCGGCCGTGGCGATCTGCAGGGCCAGCACCGACGGCGCCTCGACGGCGACGTACCCGCCCTGGGGGGACACGCGGACGACGTCCACGCCGGGGATGGTGGTCGGCAGGGCACCGGACAGACCGACGATGGCCTTCACGGTCGTGTCCTGGGCCGGCTTGTCGGCTGCGGCTGCGGGCAGGGCGCTGCCCACCAGCATCGCCACGAGCAGCAGGGCGATCGGCATGGTGCGGTGTGTCACTCAGGGGTCCTCACGGTTCGGGGCGGCACGGGGGGTCTGCCGCCATCACCCGTGCAGACGTCGCTCGCCCGCGTTCGTTAACACGCCGTCGTCAGGGGAGGAGGGAGGGACGGCCGAACAGGTGCCCCTGGGCGAACCCGCACCCCAGCGCGGTCAGGGCGGCGGACTGCTCGGCGCGCTCCACCCCCTCGGCGACCACGTCCAGCCCCAGCGCCTCACCCAGGTTGATGACGGCCTGCACGATCGCGCGCCTGCTGGGATCCGTGGTGACGCCCGACACGAACGACCGGTCGATCTTCACGATCGACACGGGCAGCTTCTGCAGGTACGTCAGCGAGGCGAAGCCCGTCCCGAAGTCGTCGACGGCCAGACGGACACCGCTGCGGGTCAGCTCGGTGAGGTCGGCGACGGTCGCGGGGGACGCCTCCAGCAGCACCGACTCGGTGATCTCAAGGACCAGGCGGTGCCCTGGCAGCCCGGCGGCCTCGAGCGCCGCCATGACCCGCCCCGCGGTGGTGCCGGCGACGAGCTCGCGTGGCGACACGTTGACCGACACGTAGGGCGTCGAGCCGTCCGGGCCGGGCTGTGATGCGTGGCTGACCGCCTCGGTCAGCACCCAGCGACCCAGGTCCCGGATCAGGTCGGACTCCTCCGCCACGGCCAGGAAGTCACCCGGCTCGAGCACCCCCAGACGCGGGTGGAACCAGCGGACGAGGGCCTCGCGGCCCACCATCGCACCGTCGCGCAGCGCCACGATCGGCTGGTGGAACAGCCGCATCTGCGCTGCGGCCAGCGCCGCGTGCAGGTCGGTCTCGGTCTGGAGCCGGCGGCGTGCACGCTCGCGCAGGCTCTCGTCGAACACCTCCACGCGGTTGCGCCCCCGCTCCTTCGCCTCGTACAGGGCCGTGTCGGACCGGCGCAGCAGCTCCGCGGGTGTCTCGCCGGGGGTGGCGATCGCGACGCCGACCGACATCGAGACCTGCAGGACCCGGTCCTCGATGGTCATCGGGACGTCGGTCGCGGTCTTCAGCGCCTCGGCGAGCTGCAGCACGGCGGGGACGTCCGCGCGTGTGGCGACGACCAGGAACTCGTCCCCCCCGAGCCGACCCGCCGTGTCCTCCTCACCGATGGTCGTGCGCAGCCGACGGGCCACCTCCACCAGGATCAGGTCACCGACGTCGTGGCCCAACGAGTCGTTGATGCGCTTGAACCGGTCCAGGTCGCAGTACAGGGCGGCGATGACGGCGTCGCCCGCCCCCGAGGCCGCGGCCGTCACGATCGCGCGTCCCAGCCGCTCCAGCAGGATGGTCCGGTTCGGCAGGGTCGTCAGCGCGTCGTGCGTGGCCTGGTGGGACAGCGCGGCCTGGGTCAGCCGTCGGGTGGTGACGTTCTCCACATGGGCGATGACGTAGGCGGGTCGGTTCTGCTCGTCGTGCACGGCCGACGCCGTCAGGGTGCACTGGACCCGGCGACCGCGGCTGTCGAGCATCCGGACGTCGGTCGTCCGCAGCTCGTCCTGACCGGTCAGCACGTCCTCGAGGAAGCCGGTCAGGTCGGCGGCGTCCTCGGGGACCACCAGCGACGCCCACCGCCGTCCCAGGAGCTCGGCGGCGGGCAGGTGCAGCATGCGGGCCAGCGCGGTGTTGACTCGCATGAAGCGCCCGTCGGGCAGCACGATCGCGTTGCCCGTCGGCGCCAGGTCGAAGGCCAGCCGGAAGCGCTCCTCCGCCTGTCGCAGGGACTGCTGGATGACGTGTCGTTCGGTCACGTCGGTGACGTGCAGGTCGACGCGGCGGATCGCGCCGTCCTCGTCGTTGACCAGGTCTGCCTCGGTCTCGAGCCAGCGGATCCGACCGTCGGCGAGCGTCATCCGGTGGACGCCGGCACGGCGGTGCAGCAGCGAGGGGTCGTTGATCAGCCGTTCGCCGTCCAACGGGTGCAGCAGCTCGTGGAACAGCTGCCCTGGCAGGTCCGCGGGATCGCGACCCAGGAGGGCCTGGGTGTCACCGTCGAGCACGTCGATGATGGCGCCGCCGGGGGACAGGCTCAGCAGGACCCCGGTCATCGGCGGGTCGGCCGGCCGCTGGACGTCCGGCCCACCCCGGTCAGACGGTGGGCCGACGACGCCGAAGCACAGCAGCAGGCCATCCAGGCCCCTCCCGTCGAGCCGGACGGGATCCACGGCCATCCGCAGCCACACCATCGTGTCGTTGATCGTCAGGCCCAGCCGTTCGACCCGCTGCGGTTGTCCGGTGCGCAGGCAGCGGACCACGGGACGCTCGTCGGTCGTCAGCGGCTGGCCGTCGACCCCCACCACCTGCCAGGACGGGTCGGTGAGCGGCTGGTCGGCCATCATCGTCGGCTCCAGCCCGAACATGCGGGCCGCCTGGTCGTTGGCTGCCAGCAGCCGGGAGTCGTGGGCCAGCAGTGCCACGCCGTCGCTGACCGCGCCGAGCACCAGCGAGACCCCGGGGGACCGCCACCAGCGCAGCAGGCGGTCGTCCCGGTCCTCGGCGCCTGGCGGGCGGTCCGTCATCGAAGGGCCCGCTCAGCCCCGTCCGTGCTGCTGCAGGAGGGCCAGCAGGGTCGTGACCCCGAAGCCGGTGCCGCCGCGCGGCTGGTGGCCGCGCACGTCCTGGGCGCCCAGGAACGCCGGTCCGGCGATGTCCAGGTGGACCCACGGCACGTCGCCGGCGAAGCGGCGCAGGAACAGGCCCGCCAGCAGCGCTCCGGCCCCCTTGTCGCGTCCCAGGTTGTCGATGTCGGCGACGGGGGACTCCAGCCACGGCTCCAGGTCGTCGGGGAGGGGCAGGTGCCACAGCGGCTCGCCGGCCTCTGCGGCGGCACGCGACACGGCGTCGACCAGCTCGTCGTCGTTGCCCATGAGCCCGCCGATCCACGGGCCCAGCGCGACCACGCAGGCGCCGGTCAGCGTGGCGAGGTCCACCATCGCGTCGGGCTCGAGGGTCGCCCCGTACCCCAGGGCGTCGGCCAGCACCAGCCTGCCCTCGGCGTCGGTGTGGACGACCTCGACGGTCGTCCCGTCGAAGGTGGTGATGACGTCGCTGGGGCGCTGCGCGTCCCCACCGATCGCGTTCTCGGCCAGGGCCATCAGCCCGGTCACGCGCACCCGGCCGCCCAGGCGGCCGATGGCGTCCATGGCCCCCGCCACGGCGGCGGCCCCGGCCATGTCGCTCTTCATGTCCTCCATGCCGGCGGCGGGCTTCAGGTTCATGCCACCGGTGTCGAACGTGATGCCCTTGCCGACGACCACCACGTGGGCGACGGGGTTCTCGGGCTCGTAGACCAGCTCGACCAGGCGGGGCGGGGCCGCGGAGCCCCGACCGACGCCCAGCAGGCCACCACAGCTGTTGGCCGCCATCCACTCCTCGTCGTGCACGGTGACGGTGACCGACGCGGGCATGCGCTCGGTCGTCATGCGTGCGATGTCGGCGGGCTGTCCGTCCCCCGGCGGGGTGTTGACCAGATCGCGGGTGAACGCGACCGCCTCGGAGGTGATGCGGGCCCGCTCGATGGCGGCGTGGGCCTCGCTCAGCAGCGAGGAGGGGAGCAGCAGGACACCCTGACGAGCCACGGGCTCCTCGGCGTCGCTGCGGAACCGGGTGTCGGTGTGTGACCCGAGCATCAGCCCCTCGGCGACGGCCTCGATCGCGGCGCGGGTGGGGTGCACCTCGGCCAGGGTCGTCGCCAGCCGCACCGTCCGGGGCGTCGCACGCGCCACGTCGCCGGCGGCCCGCCGCAGGACGGCCGGTGAGACCCCGTCCATGCGGCCCAGCCCGACCAGCAGCACCGCGCCGAAGCTTGCCTGCGGGGCCGACAGCAGCAGCGTCTGGCCGACGTCGCCACGGAAGGACGGGGTGACCGGGAAGTCGTCGAGCCCGAGGACCCCCAGCACCTGGGAGGCGCCCGGACCCTCGATCCCGCCCTTGAAGACGCCGACGGCGACGACGTCGGCGTCGATGGTGGACAGATCGGCTGCAGCGGCGGAGATGGTGATCACGAGGGCAGGATCCTACCGCCGGCGCGTCGTCGCGGGCCTGCTCACCGGTCGGGGCTCCACGCCTCGTTGGCGCCGCACACCAGGACGCACGGGTGCTCGGCGTCGACGAGGCCCTGCATGACCGCTGCGAGGCCCGCTGCCGCCCCGACCTCGGCGGGGATCCGCAGGGACTCCCACAGCCAGTCCCGAGCGGCCAGCATCGCGGCGTCCTCCAGCTGCACGATCTGCTGCACGTGGTCGGCGACGACGCGCGCGTTGACCTCGGTGGTCCGTCGTGCACCCAGGGAGGAGGCCGTGATCGTGTCCACGTCCACCGTCACGGGGACGCCCCCGGCGGCGACCGCCGCGTGCAGGGTGGGGGCGCCGACCGGCTCGGCCCCGATGACCGGGACGGCGCCCTGCGCCGCCAGCCCCACGCCCGCGACCAGCCCGCCACCGCCGACGGCGATGACCAGCGCATCACAGTCCGGGGCCTGCTCCCGCATCTCAAGCCCCACGGTGCCCTGGCCCGCGATCACCAGCGGGTCGCCGAAGGCGTGGACGAACGTGCGCCCCTCGTCCGCCTCGATCTGGCGGGCAAGCGCCTCGGCCTCGTCGTAGATGGCGCCGTGACGGACCACCGTGGCGCCGAAGGCGGCCACCCGGTCGGCCTTGGCGTCCGGCGAGGACTCGGGGACGACGACGGTCGCGTCGATGCCGAAGCGGGCCGCCGCCCAGGCCACGGCCTGCCCGTGGTTGCCGCCGGAGGCGGCGACGATGCCGGCCGGTCGCGGGTCGAGCGCGGCGATCGCGTTCGTCGCGCCCCGGGCCTTGAACGACCCGGTGACCTGCAGCTGCTCCAGCTTCAGCGTCACAGGACGGCCGTCGTCCAGGGTGATGCGGATGACCGGCGTGTACCGGACCAGACCGTCCAGACGCCGGGCAGCGTCGTGGACGTCGATGATGGTGGGGAGGGTGAGAGACATGGGGACGGACCCTACGCTCGTGGCGTGGACATGACCCTGATCGTCGTCGCGGGCGCCGTCGGTGCGTTCCTGTCGGTGCTGTGGGTCAGCCACCTGCGCCGCGACCTGCGGCGGCGCGGCGGCCGGTCGGCGGAGTGGGAGGGCCTGTCGGACCACGGCGACCTGTGGACCTCGGCGGCACGCTGCCCGGAGTGCCACGCCGCCGGCGCCCTCCTCAGCCGCGAGGACGACGTGCTGTGGCACACCTGCATGGCGTGCGGACACCGCCACACCCGCCAGACGCGGGGGTGACGACGCCGGGTCCTCAGGCCTCCAGCACCTGCTTGGACACCATCACGCCGTCGGCCATCTCGTAGACGTAGGGGATGCCCGTGCCGATCTCCAGGCCCGGGATCTCCTCGTCGGAGATGCCCTCGAGCTCCTTCATGATCGCCCGCAGCGAGTTGCCGTGCGCGGCGACCAGGACGACGTCGTGCGTGCGGGTCGCGGGGATGATGGTGGAGCGGAAGTAGGGGAGGGTGCGTGCCCCGGTGTCCTTCAGGCTCTCGCCGGCGGGCGGCGGGATGTCGTAGGACCGGCGCCAGATGTGCACCTGCTCGTCGCCGTACTCCTCACGCGTCTGCTGCTTGTTGCGGCCGGTCAGGGCGCCGTAGAAGCGCTCGTTGAGCTCCCACGCCTGGATCTGCTCCATGTCCGGCTGTCCCATGGCGTCCAGGACCCGGCGGCCCGTGTCGATGGCCCGCTGCAGCTCGGAGGTGTAGGCCACGTCGGCGTGGATGCCGGCCGCGGCCAGACGCTCGCCGCCCGCGGTCGCCTCGGCCCTGCCGGTGTCGGTCAGCGGCACGTTGACCCAGCCGGTGAACCGGTTCTCGGCGTTCCACTGCGATTGTCCGTGACGGATCAGTACGAGAGTGCTCATGGCGGCGCAGGCTACCGCGTCGCCCTACTGTTCCTCAGCGTGAGAGCCTCGCGGACCGCTGCCTTCCTGATCGTGACGGCCCTGGGCCTGTCGGCCTGCAGCGACGGGGGGTCCCCGTCGGAGGGGGCGTCCGCCGTGCGGGTCGACCCGACCCTGCCGGCGACCACGGCTGCGGCACCGACCGACGGCCCCGAGCCTCTCGACGAGGCGACGACCCCCTCGTCCACCCCCGCGGCCGGCCCCTCGACCAGCGAGGTCACGGCGACCGCCGCGCCACCGGCCGACCCCGACCCCGCCTCGGTGCGCCTGGCGCTGCAGGAGTTCGCGACGGTCGAGGCCCCGACCGCGCTGGTCAGCCGTCCCGGCGACGACGCCCTGTACGTCGCCGAGCGCGCCGGTCGCGTCCGGCCGATCAGCGCCGACGGCGCGGTCGGTGCGCCGATCCTGGACATCAGCGCCGTGACGGCGACCAACAGCGAGCGGGGGCTGCTGGGCATCGCGTGGTCGCCCCAGGGTGACCGCCTGTACCTGTCCTCGAGCGACACCGACGGCGCGACCCGGCTGGAGGTCGCGGTCGTCGCCGACGGCGTGCTGCAGGCCCCGACCGAGATCCTGCGGGTGCCCCAGCCGGCCTCCAACCACAACGGCGGCAACATCGCCTTCGGCCCGGACGGGTACCTGTACCTGGGCCTGGGCGATGGGGGCGGGGCCGACGACCAGTTCGACCAGGCCCAGCGCCCCGACACCCTGCTGGGCTCGATGCTGCGCCTGGACGTGTCGACGGGTGACGGCTACGCCATCCCGGCTGACAACCCGTTCGCCGACGGGCAGGGCGGGGCCCCCGAGGTGTGGGCCTACGGGCTGCGCAACCCCTGGCGGTTCTCCTTCGACGCCCTCGACGGCCAGCTGTGGATCGCCGACGTCGGGCAGAACGCGGTCGAGGAGATCGACCGCATCGACCCTGCCCAGGCGGGCCTGAACCTGGGCTGGCCCCGGTTCGAGGGCGACCGTCCCTTCGACGGGCAGGCGGCGGACGGACCGGTCGTCGAGCCGGTCTGGACCTATTCCCACCAGCGGGGCTGCTCGATCACCGGCGGGTTCGTCTACCGGGGCCCGTCGATCCCGGCGCTGCAGGGCGCCTACCTGTACACCGACTTCTGCAACGGCGAGCTGTACGCGCTGGATGTCGCCCCGGACGGGACGGTGCGGGACGACGTGGCGATGGGCGTCTCCCTGGACAGCCCGGTCTCGTTCGGTCAGGGTCCCGACCTGGAGCTGTACGTGCTGTCCATCACCGGCCCGATCCACCGCATCACCCAGGAGTGACCGTGTCCCGTCGTCGCATGTCCCGCCCGGCCGCCGTGATCGCCTGCCTGCTGGTGCTGTGCCTGGCCCCCGGCGCCACGGCCCAGGGACCGCAGCGCGTGGGCGCCTCGACCGACCCGGTCGTGGCCGCCACGCAGCTGGACGACGCCCGCATCGCCGCAACGGGCTACCCGGGACCCAGCCAGGTCGTGGTGATCGGCCGCAGCGACGTCTTCGCCGACAACCTGGCGGCCACCGCGCTGGCCGGCGCCGACGGGTCGCTGCTGTTGACGGACGGCGGCCCCGACGCGGCGCTGCGCCCCGAGGTGGTGGCCCAGCTCGAGGACACCCTGGCGGCCGGCACGTGCGGCCAGGACGGCGCCCCGACGATCTACCTGGCCGGCGGCACCCAGGCCGTCTCGCAGCAGGTCGAGGACACCCTCCGCGGCTCGGAGGCGTGCGTCCAGCGGGTCGCCGGCAGCGGCCGGGTGGCGACGGCGATCCGCGTGGCCGACGCCGTCGGGAACCCCTCCGGCACCGTGGTCCTGGCCCGCGCGGACGACTGGGCCGACGCGGGGGCCGTCGGGGCGTGGGCCGCGCTGACCCGCAGCCGGGTGCTGGTGACCGACACCGCCGCCCTGCTGCCCGACGTCGAGGCGGCGCTGCAGCGCATGGCGCCCACGGAGATCGTGCTGGTCGGTGGCCAGGCGGCGCTGTCGGAGGCGGTGCAGGAGGCCGCAGCAGCCATCGCCCCGACGCGACGGGTGGCCGGCGCCGCCCGGGACGCCACCGCGGTGGCCATCGCCGAGCAGCTGTGGGGCGCCGACGCCGGCCCGGACCGCGCGCTGGCCGACGGGTACGGCCAGGCGGACTGGACCTACCTGTTCGCCGGTGCCGCGCTGGCGGCCCAGCTGCGCACCCCGATCCTCTACACCGCACAGGACGACCCGACCCCTGCGACGCAGGCACACCTGGATGCCGTGCAGCCCGGGACGCTGCTGGTCCTGGGCCCCGACGACGGTCCCGAAGAGGGTCCCGACGAGGGGCCCGCCGAGCCGGACCTGTCCGCCGCCGCGGTCGCCCTGCAGACCGTGACGACGGTGGCGTCGCCGCTGATGCTGCAGGCCCGGCCCGGCACCGACGAGCTGTGGATCGCCGAGCGCGCCGGTCGCGTCGTCGCCCGGACCGCCGCCGGTGCCGAGCGCACCGTGCTGGACATCTCCGCCACGGTGTCGACCAACGGCGAGCGGGGCCTGCTGGGGATCGCCTTCCACCCGGACGGTTCGACCCTGTTCACGTCGACGACCGACAACGGCGGGTCGTCGGTGATCGACGCCTTCGCCATCGTCGGCGACGGCGTGGACGTGACCTCGCGGCAGGAGCTGCTGCGGGTCGCCCAGCCGGCGTCCAACCACAACGGCGGGGACCTGCAGTGGGGGCCGGACGGGTACCTGTGGTGGTCGCTGGGCGACGGGGGAGGGGCCGACGACCAGTTCGACAACGGCCAGGACCCCCGCTCGCTCCTGGGCTCGCTGGTCCGCATCGACGTCGACGGTGGCGACCCCTACGTGATCCCGCCCGACAACCCGTTCGCCTCCGGTGACGGTGGCGCACCCGAGCTGTGGGCCCTGGGCCTGCGCAACCCGTTCCGCTTCAGCTTCGACGGCCTGACCGGTGACCTGTGGATCGCCGACGTCGGTCAGGGTGCGGTCGAGGAGATCGACCTGGTGCCGGCCGGCACCGGCGCCGGGTCCAACTTCGGCTGGCCCGTGTTCGAGGGCTCCCGTCCCTTCCGCGGCGGCTCGCTGCCGGACCACGTCGGTCCGGTCTTCGAGGAGCTGCACGCCGACGGCAGCTGCTCGATCACCGGTGGGGTCGTCTACCGCGGGTCGGCGATCCCCGAGCTGTACGGCGCCTACCTGTACTCCGACCTGTGCCGCAACACCGTCCGGGCGATCCTCGTCGAGGACGGTGCCGTGACCCAGACCGCCGACCTGGGCGTCTCGGTCGACACGCCGGTCGGGTTCGGCAGGGACCACGACGGCGAGGTGTACGTCCTGGACCTCGGCGGTGACGTCGCGACGCTGGTCCCCGCGGGGTGATCAACATCCACCATGGTGGATGTTGATCAGCCCATCGAGGTCTCCGGGGCAGACGCGGGGACGGCGATGGCCGTCGGCTCGGTCCGGCCCCGCAGCACGACCTCGTCGACGGTGTGCCACAGCGGCTCCTCCGAGGGTGCCGCGGCGACGGTCCGCGCATCCGCTGCGACACGTCCCGGCAGCGACTTGGCGTGGTCGCACAGCCGCGCAGCGGCGTTGACCGCATCACC